>DASYTI010000177.1 GCA_036002485.1 Candidatus Methylomirabilota bacterium
CGACAGCTTGTCCCAGAGGGGGCTGCCGTAGATGTCCACGAGCTCGTCGGCGAGGGGGCGGCCGTCCTCCGGCTCCGGGGTATCCCAGGCGATGTCGCGGGAGGCATTCCACTGATCGCGCTTGGCCTTCTCGTAGAGGCCGCGCATGTCCTCGGCCTGCACCGCGTAGTCGAACTCGAAGACTGTATCCATCGGGCTGGGGATCACGCGGCGATCCATGGCGGAACCTCCCGGGCGGCCCTGGCCGTCCTCTTTGGATGGCAACACGATCGCAAAAAACTCCAAGGTATTCTTTTGAGACTATACGGTTTTTAGCATGCCGGAGGCGTCCCGTCAAGTAGACTCCGGAGCCATGAACGCCCGGCGGCAGGCCGTCCGCGACCAGATCCTCCGCACGGCGGCAGACCTCTTTCGCGAGCGCGGGTATCGGGCCTCCACCCTCGACGACATCGCCCGGCGGCTCGGCATGTCCAAGGCCTCGCTCTACGCGTACTTCCACGCCAAGGACGAGATGCTCGCGGCCATCTCCCGGGAAACCATCGAGGGATTCACCCGGGAGCTCAGCCTGGTGCTGCGCTCGAGCTTGCCCCCGGAAGACAAGCTCCGCCGGGTCGTCCGGCAGCACGTGCGCTTCGTCATCGCCAACCGCTCGTTCCTCACTGTCTTCTTCAGCGAGGAGGCCAACCTGCCCGCGCGCTTCGCGCGCCAGCTCGCCGCGCAGAAGGACCGGTATGACAAGGGCGTGGAGTCCATCGTGGACGAAGGCATCCGGCGGGGGATCTTCCGCGACGTGCCCCCCCGCCTCGTCGTCTTCGGGCTCCTGGGGATGCTCAACTGGCTCTACAAGTGGTACAACCCGGCCGGCCGCTGGGGCGCCGAAGAGGTGTCCGGCGCGTTTCTGATGCTGGTGGAAGACGGGTTGCACCGGAAGCCGCCGCGGGGGCGGACCCTGACGGGAAAGATGCGGCGGCTCAAGCGCGAGCTCCAGGCGGTGGAGCGGGCGCTCGATGCCTGATCTTCTCGGGGCCCACATGTCCATCGCGGGAGGAGTCCACCGGGCTCTCGAGCGCGGGCGCGAAGTCGGCTGCTCGGTCGTCCAGATCTTTCTCAAGAACCAGCTGCAGTGGACGGCCGCCCCCTACACGGAGGAGGACATCCGACGATTCAGCACAGCGTGGAAAGCCACGCGCATGCGGACGGTCTTCGCCCACTCGAGCTACCTGATCAATCTCGCGGCCCCGGCGGAGACGGAGTGGAAGCGCGCGGTGGCGGCGTTTCACGATGAGCTCGAGCGGGCGGAGGCGCTCGGGCTGCCCTTCGTGATCATCCACCCCGGCTCCCACCGGGGCGAAGGCCTCGAGGCCGGCATCGACCGCATCGTGGCCGCCCTCGACGAGTTGACGGCGCGCACGCGGGGCTATCGCGTCATGGTGCTGCTCGAAAACACCGCGGGCGGCGGCGCCACCATCGGCCGGACCTTCGAGGAGCTGGAGAAGCTTCTGGACGCCGTCAAGGCGCCCGAGCGGGTCGGCGTTTGCCTCGACACTTGCCACCTCTTCGCCGCGGGCTACGACCTGCGTACACTCGAAGGCTACGAGGCGGCCATGCAGGCGTGTGCCCGCCACCTCGGGATCCGGAGGGTCCGCGCCTTTCATTTGAACGACGCCAAGGCGCCGCTGGGCTCCGGGCTCGACCGCCACGAGAAGATCGGCAAGGGCAAGCTGGGCGTAGCCGCGTTCCGCCGGCTCATGACCGACCCGCGCTTCCTGCGCGTGCCCATGGCCCTCGAGACGCCGAAGGAGCCAGAGCCGCAGTCGGACCGAGCCGCCCTCGCCCTCCTGCGCAAGCTCCGCGCCGGCGGTCCGTCCACATAGTTGGTGTGTCCTCGCCAGCAAGAATGCTCCGCTCCGAGCGCCGGCTTCGCCGGCGCAATCCCATCGTGGGGGAGGCTCGGAGGGGGCCGTCGAGGCCCCCCTCCGATTGTGACTAGCGCGAGCGCATGACGCCCACGCGGGCGCAGCGGGGGCTCACGGGGCACTCCGAGCATCTGGGCGAGACGGGCTGGCAGATGTTCTGCCCGAAGGACACGAGCAGATCGTTGTAGCCGATCCAGTACCGGCGGGGCAGCTGCTTTCTCAGCGCCGTCTCGGTCTCGGTGGGGTTCTTCGTCTTCACGTAGCCCAGGCGGTTCGAGATGCGGTGGACGTGGATGTCCACGCAGATGCCCGGCTTGTTGAAGCCCTGGGTGACCACGAGATTGGCGGTCTTTCGGCCCACGCCCTTGAGGGTGAGGAGCTGATCGATCTCGTCCGGCACCTGTCCTCCGAAGCGCTCCAGGAGATCCCCGCACACGCCCAGGATGACGCGCGCTTTGGTGCGGTAGAAGCCGACGGGAAAGATCGCGCGCTCGATCCGCTGGGCGGGCAGCCGGAGCATGGCTTCCGGCGTGTCGGCCATGGCGAAGAGGCGGGCGGCCGCGGGCCCCGTGGTCTCGTCCTTGGTTCGCAGCGAGAGCAGACAGGCGATGAGCACGCGGAAGGGGTCGCGGCGCTCCGCCGCCACCTCGGCCATCGACGTCTTGCGCCAGCGCGGGGCGTGCCGGGTCAGGGTCTCGATGACCCGGCCGATCTCCACCCGCCGCCCTTTCCCCCTCAGGTGCGCGCCTTGATCTTGGCGAGGAGGGCCTTGGCGTCCGGCACGTCCTTCATGGTCCAGTCCGCGGGATTGAAGGGCGCCTTCTCTTCGAGCACGGCCTCGAGCTCGCGCCGGGCATCGGCCCCGCGGCCCTTCTTCCACAGCGTGCGGGCGAGGCCGAGCCGCATGTTGGTGTGGTGCGGGTCGATCTCGAGACCCTTGCGGAAGAGGGCCTCGGAGCGGTCGAGGTCGCCGCCCGCGAAGGCCGGGACCTCGTAGTAGATGGTGCCCCCGAGGGCGTAGGCGGGCGCGTAGGAGGGATCGAGATCGAGCGCCGTCTGCATCGCCTCCTTGACCGCGGGCAGGAGAAAGAGCGAGCGGAGCACGCCCTTGGTCTGCCCCCAGCGGCCCGTGTTGGTGCCGTACCAGAACCGGGCGGCAGGACTCTTGGGGGCGAGCTCGATGGCGCGCTGGGCGGCCTGACGTCCGCGGTCATAGGCCTCGAGCTTTTCCTGCGTGCTCTTCGCGCGGACATCGCCGTACATGAAGCAGGCCTCGGAGAGAGCGAGGAGGATCTCGGGCTGCGGGTCCGACTGCGCGGCCTTCTCGAGGGCGGCCCGGAGCTCGTCGATGCGCGGGAGGTTCTCGTGATAGCGCGTCGACAGGAAGCGGAGCTCGCTCACGAGCGACGATTCGGCTCCCGCCGTGATCGCGGTGGCCATCACGAGCAGAGCGACCACGAGCGCGCGCATGGTCTGATGCTAGGGGCCGCCCGCGAAGGTGTCAACTTGAACTGGGGCGAAGGGGCCGCTACTGTGGACGCGATGAAGCAGGTGACCGTGGCCGCCCTCGGACTCTGGCTCGGCGCCATGGGCTTCTTTGCCTTCGTGGTGGCGCCCGCGGCCTTCTCGACGCTGGACCGGGAGGCGGCGGGCCGCTTCGTGGGGGTGGTCTTTCCGAAGTACTATGCGGTGGGATTGGGGCTCGGGCTGATGGCCCTGGCCAGTGTGGTCGTGCGGGTGCTCGGGCGCGGGGTCCGGCCGCTGGACTGGGTGCCCATAGGCCTCCTCGTGCTCATGCTGGCCCTGACGCTCTACGCGGGCGCCGTGGTCCTGCCCGCGGCCCATGCCGCTCGCGAGGCCGTGCGCGCGGCCGGCGCGGATCCGGCGACGGCGGCCGGTTTCGCCCGGCTCCATCGCCTGTCGAGCATCCTGAACGTCATCGTCATGCTCGCGGGCATCGTGACCTTGATCATGGAGGCGGTGAGGACCCGATGAAAACCTTCGACCCGCTCGGTCTCGACCACATCGTGTTGCGCGTGAGCGATCAGGAAGCCTCCCAGCGCTTCTACGTCGACATCCTGGGCTGCACGCTCGACCACGTCAATGCCCGCATCTCGCTCGTGCAGCTCCGCTTCGGCGAGCAGCTCATCGATCTCCTGCCCGGCCGGCCCTCCGCGGAGGGTCTCGATCACTTCTGCCTGTCCATCCGCTGCGCCGATCTCGGCGCGGTCAGGGAGGCGCTGGCGGACCGCGGGGTCAAGCTCGAGGGCGAGGTGGTGGAGAGGCGCGGGGCCTATGGCACGGGGCCGTCGCTCTATCTCCGCGATCCCGACGGCTACCTGATCGAGCTCAAGCCCCGCTGAGGGTCAGGCCCAAGAGGGTTCGCACGATCTCCCCGGGCGGCACCGCGCCCCCTTGCGTCGCCGATTGGAGGAGGCAGCCCTCCGCCGCTCCCAGGATGACGGCGGCCACGGCGCCGGCGTCGAGATCTTTCCGAAAAGTGCCCGCGGCCGCTCCCGCCTGAAGGATCTCCTGGAGGGCGAGGCGGAGCTGCTCCCGCTGCCAGGCCAGGGCCAGCCGATGGTGCTTGTCGCGGCGCGCCCGCATCCAGGCCGTGAGGAGGAGCTCGGAGAAATCCGGATCGCTCTGCCCGTGGGCGCCGAAGATGATCTCCATCGCCCCCTCCAGCCTCACCGCGGGCGATTCGCTTCCCCGGGCCACGCGGTCCACGGCGGCCACGATGGGAGCGAAGCGCTCCTCGATGGCGCGGACGGTGTCGGCGGCAGCCTCGGGGCCGGGCGCGGGCGACGCCGCCTTGGGAGCGTCCGGCGTGATCCGCGGCGCGGGCGGCGGGCGGGGAGCTTTGCGCTTCACGCGTCGATTATCCCATGCGACAATCCCCGCTCATGGACTTCCGCCTCTCGCCTGAGCAGGAGCGATTCCGCGCCGAGCTGGGCGAGTGGCTCGCCGTCAATTCTCCCGGGGACTGGGGGAAGATCCGCGCGGAGCTCAAGAATCGGGACGCGCAGGCCGCCTTCCTCATCGACTGGCAGCGAAAGCTCCACGCGGCGGGCTATGTCGGGCTTCAGTGGCCGGCGGCGTATGGCGGCCGCGGGGCCACCATCATGGAGCAGGCGCTCTTCTACGAGGAGATGGCTCGGGCGCGGGCCCCCGAGCTGCCCAACGCGATCGGGCTCGACATGGCGGGCCCGGCCCTCATGACCCACGCGACAGAGACCCAGAAGCGCCTGCACCTGCCGCGCATCCTCTCGGCGGAGCATATCTTCTGCCAGGGCTTCTCGGAGCCCGATGCGGGAAGCGATCTCGCGTCCGTGCAGACTCGGGCCGAGCGCACGAATGGCCGATACGTGATCAACGGGCAGAAGGTGTGGACCTCCTATGCCCACTACGCCAACTGGTGCATTCTCCTCGCCCGCACCGACCCCGCCGCCCCCAAGCACAAGGGTCTGACCTTCTTTCTCGTGGACATGCAGAGCCCGGGCTTCACCGTCAAGCCGCTGCGCCAGATGAGCGGGGACGCCGAGTTCAACGAGCTCTATTTCGACAACCTCGAGGTGCCGGCGGACAACGTGGTCGGGCGGGAGAACGGAGGCTGGGCAGTGGCCATCACCACGCTCATGTTCGAGCGCGGGCCCCGCGCGCTCTCCCGCCAGCTCATCCTCCGCCAGGGCCTGGCCGAGGCGCTGGAGCTGGCCAAGGCGCGCGGCAAGGCGGGTGACCCGGTCATGCGCCAGCGACTGGCGCAGGCGTTGATCGACAGCGAAGTTCTCCGCTATGCCAATCTCCGCCTCCTGACGCGGCTGATCCGCGGCGAGCCGCCGGGCCCCGAGGGCTCGGCCTCCAAGCTCTTCTTCAGCGAGACCTGGCAGCGGCTGCTCGAGCTCGGCGTCGAGCTGCAGGGGCCCTATGCCGCGCTCTGGCAGGGGACGGATCGCGCGGTCGAGGATGGGTGGTGGCAGTTCCGCATGCTGCGCTCGCGCGGGGACACCATAGCCGGCGGCACCTCCGAGGTCATGAAGAACATCCTGGCCGAGCGGGTGCTGGGCCTGCCCAAGGACTAGAGAGCGCTACGGGCTCTCCGTCCGTCGGGCGCCGCTGACAAACTCGAAGGCCTCGATCTCCACGCGATAGCGGCGGTCCGTCCCCGACGACGAGAGCCTGATCTCGAAGGGCACCGTGGCCTTCGCTCCCACGGTGCCCGGCACATAGGCCCGACCTCGGCTCACCACCCGGCCATTCTCGTCGAGGCCCTCGGCCCTGACGACGACGCGCTCGCAGGCCTGGGCCGAGGCATTGCGCACCTCGCCCAGGATGAGCACGCGAGCGCCCCCCTCCCGCTGCGTCTGGAACGTCAGCGTAAGGTCCTTGGAGGACTGGGGCGTGAAGGTATATGTCTGGGCGGCCGCCGGGCCAAGCCAGGCCGCGGCCACTACGCAGGCCAGCAGGAGCCGGGCCGTCATTCGTAGCGGAGCGCTTCGATGGGATTGAGGCGGGCGGCCTTGCGGGCTGGATAGAAGCCGAAGAAGATCCCGATGGCCGCCGCAAAGCCGAAGGCGATGACGATGGCTTCCGGCCGGACCAGGGTTCGCCAGCCCGCGAAATAGGGAATCGTGTACGAGGTGACGAGACCGAGCACCACGCCGATCGTCCCCCCGATCAGCGAGAGGGTCACCGCCTCCACGAGGAACTGCATCAGGATGTCGCGCCCGCGCGCGCCCACGGCCATGCGGAGGCCGATCTCGCGGGTCCGCTCCGTCACCGAGACGAGCATGATGTTCATGATACCGATCCCCCCCACGAGCAGCGAGACGGAGGCGATGGCGGCGAGGAGGATGGTCATCACGCGCGAGGATTCTTCTTGCGCCGCCGCGTACTCGGCGAGGTTGCGGATGTCGAAGTCGTCGTCCTGATACGGCTGGAGCCGATGGCGCTGGCGCAAGAGCTCCCGCGTCTGGGTCTCCGCGTTCTTCATGTCCTCGCCCTCGCGCACCTTGACGGAGATGGCGCCCACGGAGCGCGCATTGGCCTGGCTCACCCCGAGGAGCTTGCGCTTGGCCGTGGAGAGCGGAACCAGGATGATGTCGTCCTGGTCCTGGCCCCAGGTGGTCTGCCCCTTCTTGCCGAGGACGCCCACCACGGTGAAGGGGACCTTGCGGATGCGAATGACCTGGCCGAGAGGATCCGAGTCGGCGAAGAGATTGCGGGCCACGGTCTCGCCCAGGAGCGCCACCTTGGTCGCGCCGTCCACTGCATCCTGGGCAAAGGCCTGCCCCGCCACCACCGACCAGTCCCGTGCCTCGAAGAACTCGGGCGTGATGCCCTGCACCTGGGTCGACCAGTTGAGGTTGCCCCAGACCACCTGGGACCAGCCGCGCATGCTCGGCGCGGCGGCCTCGACAAGCGGGACCTCGCGCTTGATGGCCCAGGCATCCTCCTCGGTGAGGCTGAGCTGGGAGCCCGTCCCCAGGCGCAACCCGCCCGTCGTGCGGGAGCCCGAGAGCACGATCAGCATGTTGGCGCCGAGACTCTGGATCTGCTCGGCGATGCGGGCCTGCGCGCCCGAGCCGACCGAGATCATGGCGATCACCGCGGCCACGCCCATGATGATGCCGAGCATGGTCAGGATGCTCCGGAGCTTGTTCACGCGGAGGGCGCGAACGGCGATGCGGGCGCCCGCGAGGATGTTCACTCCTCGTCCTCTTCCTCGGGCAGGGTGGCGAGCACCCGGCGCGCGTCGCGGGTCTCCGCCATCGCTTCGTCCTTGAGCACCCGACCGTCGCGGAACGTGATGGTCCGCGCGGCGAAAGGCACGATGTCGGCCTCGTGGGTCACGAGGACGATCGTGATGCCCTGGCGATTGAGGTCCTGCAGGATGGCCATGACCTCCACGCTGGTGCGCGTGTCGAGGTTGCCCGTCGGCTCATCGGCCAGGATCAAGACCGGGTCGTTGACGAGGGCGCGGGCGATGGCCACGCGCTGCTGCTGTCCGCCCGAAAGCTGCGAGGGGTGATGGTCGGCCCGGTCGGCCAAGCCGACCGCCACCAGCTTGGAGCGGGCGCGCTCATGCCGCTCGCGGGCCGGCAGGCCCGTATAGAGAAGCGGCAGCTCCACGTTCTCGAGGGCGCTCGTGCGGGGCAGCAGGTTGAAGCCCTGGAAGACGAAGCCGATCTTGGCGTTGCGGATCTTGGCGAGAGCGTCGCCCGACAGGTTGGACACGTCCTGGGTATCGAGCACGTAGCGGCCGGAGCTCGGACCGTCCAGGCATCCGAGCAGGTTCATGAAGGTAGACTTGCCCGAGCCAGAGGGCCCCATGACGGCGACGAACTCGCCAGCGCGGACTTCCAGCGAGACCTGACGCAAGGCGTGCACGACCTGGGCGCCCACCCGGTAGTTCTTGGTCAGCTCGTGCGTCTCGATGAGGGCGCTGCCCACGCTAGAGCCTCAGCCGGGGACTATCGCTGGGCCGCGAGGGTGAGCGCGAGTCCGCCGTGCCCACCAGAACCTCCTGGCCCTCCTTGAGGTCGGAGGCGAGCACTTCGGTGAAGCTCCCGTCGCTGATGCCCAGCCGCACCGTGACGGGAACGGGCTTGGCGTCCGGCCCGAGCACGAATACGCGCCCCGAGACGGCCTGGCGACCCGCCCGCGCGTCGGCCATCTCCTTGTCGTACTTGGCGCGCTGCTCCGACGTCAGGATGGCCCGGATCTGCTCGCGCGAGGCCTCGCGGATCCGCTGGCTCTCGAGGCGGCGCTGATTGTCATTGGCCCCGGGCGTGGCGAGCGCGCGGATCTTTTCCCGAGTCTCCTGCAGGATGGGCTCGAGCTTCTGCACCTGCTCCGGAGTGAGCCCCAGGGACTTGGTGAGGCGCTCCCGGATCTCATCGATCGAGGGTTGTGCTGCACCGCCGCCCGCGCCGGCGCCGGGGGCGACGCCTCGCACGGGCACGCTGTCATCGCCGGGCAGGCGGAAGCGAAGGGCGGAGTTCGGCACCTTGAGGACGGAGTCCTTCTGGTCCACGATGAGGCGCACGTTGGCTGTCATGCCGGGCAGGAGCCTGAGGTCCGGGTTCCGCGCCGAGATCACGACATTGTAGGTGACGACGTTCTGGAGCACCTGGGGCGCCTTGCGTACCTGCATCACCTCGCCCGAGAAGGTCTGGTTGGCGAAGGAGTCCACCGTGAAGGTGGCGTGCAGCCCTTCCCGGATGCGACCGACATCGGCCTCGTCCACGTTGGTATCCACCTGCATCTGCGTCAGGTCCTGGGCGATGGTGAAGAGCGTGGGGGCCTGGAGGCTCGCGGCCACCGTCTGACCGACGTCCACGGTACGCGAGACGACGACCCCGTCCACGGGTGCCCGGATCTCGGTATGGTCCAGGTCGACCTGGGCTTGTCTGAGACCGGCCTCCTGCTGAACGACGTTCGCGGACGCGGCCTGGAGCTGCGCCTCCACGACGCGCAGCTGCGCTTGAGCCGATCGAATCTGAGAGGCCTGAGCGTCCTCCTGGGCCTTGGCGGACTCGGCCTGGGCCACGGCGGAGTCATAGGCCGCCTGCGCCGTGTCCTCGTCGGCCTGCGCGATGAGGCCCCTCTTCCTGAGATCCGTGTTTCTGGTGAGAGTGCGACGGCTATCGAGCACGGCCACCTGGGCCTTGGCGGTCTGCGCCTTGGCCACGGCCAGCGCCGCCTGGGTGTTGGCGAGATCAGCCCGGGTCTTCTCGACGAGCGCCCGCTGATTGAGGACGTTCGCCTTGGCCGCGTCGACCTGGGCCTTGGCCTGGGACACCGCGGCCTGGAACTTTTCCGGATCTATCCGGGCCACGAGCTGGTTGCGCTTGACCTGGGAGTTGAAGTCGGCGAAGAGCTCCTTGATCTGCCCCGAGACCTGGGAGCCGACCTGGACGGTGACGACGGCATTGAGGGTGCCCGTGGCGGAGACGGTGGCCGTGAGCGGCCCCCGCTCAACCTTGGCCGAGCGGAAGCGGGGCGTGCTGCCGCGGCTCTGCGCGTAGAACCAGGCGCCGCTGGCCCCCGCGGCCAGCACGACCATGACGACGATGATCCACGCACGACGACCCATAGCCATGAGACTAACCTGCGAGAGGCTTTATTCCTAGAGCCGGGCTCCGCGCCCGCGACAACGGACTGTCCCAAGTAGCTCTCATGCCCTCGCGCGCAGGAGCGTTCCACTTCGAGCGCCGGCGTCGCCGGCGCAGTTTTAGGATTGCTCGCCTCGGACGGTGGGGCCCCAGCCCCACGACGTCCTGCGGCTCGCCCTGCATCGGGGGAGGCATCGGAAGGGGGGCGGAGCCCCCCTCCGACCCATCTAGCGCCGGCCGAGGAACCGCTCGAGCTGGGCGATGGCGATTCGGTAGTTCGCCAGGGCCTGGACCAGGGTGGCCTGGGCCGTGGTCAGGGCGAGCTGCGCGTCGGTCAGCTCGATGATATTGGCCACGCCGGCATCGAACCGCCCCTGGCTCAGGCGGAAGTTCTCGTCGGCGGATTCCACGCCCTTGGTGGCCGCGCCGATGGATTCCTCGCTCTGGATGGCCGTGTTGTATGCCTGCTCCACCTGCTGCCAGATGGTCAGCTCGGTGTCCCGCACCCTCGCTTGCGCGGCGTCCCGCTGGGCCTGGGCCTGCTTGTAGAGCGCGATCTTTCCCCCGCCATCGAAGATGGTCCAGTTGAGCTGGACGCCGTAGTTGTAGATCTCGTTCATGTCGGCGCGCGCGGCCCCGTAGGTGCCGCTGGCGGTGATGTTCGGGAAGAAGTTGCGGAATTGCTGCTTGACCGTCTGCTCGGCCTGCTCGAAGCGCGCCTTGATCTGGCGGTACTCGGGACGCCGGGCGAAGGCTTCCGGCAAGAGCGTCTTCGGATCGAAGTCCACGTGCTGGTAGGCCAGGATGTCCCGGACCCGGGTCGGCGTGTTCACGGGGATGCCCATGAGCGTGTTGAGCGTGGTGCGCGAGATTACCACGGCATTGAGGGCGCCGATCAGGTTGACCTGGGCCGTGGCCACGTCCACCTCGGCGCGCGTCACCGCGGACTTGGGCTGGGTGCCGACGTCGAAGAAGCCCTTGGCGCTGCGGAGATTGACGAGGGCCCGCTCGAGGGCCGCCTGGTTGACCTCGACGAGCCGCTCGTTGAGGATCAGATTGAAATAGCCCGTCTTGACGAGACGCACGCTCTCGTCCTTCTGGATCTCCACGTCCTCGGCCGAAGACTTCGCGCCCGCTTTGGCGGCGGCGGTGGCGGCCAGGGTCTTCCCGAAGTCCCAGAGGAGCTGCGAGGCGGTCACCGTCGCCGTGGTCGAGAGCGAGTGCGACGTCGTGGTGACGTTGCGGATCTGGGAGAGCGGAGCCAGCTGGCCGGAAGGGGACGGGCCCGATGAGACGGTCTGCTGCTGGAAGCCGTTCCACTGGCCCGTGAGCTGAGGCAGCTGGGGGGCGAGCTGGATGTAGATGTTCTGGATCGAGGACTGGTAGTCGCCGATCCGCGCCAGGATGAGCGGCTGATTGTCGAGGGCGATCTTGATCGCCTCCTCGAGCTCAAGCTCTTTGCCCTTGAGCTCGTCCGGAGTCGGGAAGGCCCGGATGCCGGGGGGCGTGGGCAGCATTTCTCGAATGGGAACCTGGGTCGCAGGGAGGCCCGGGATGGACCCGGTTCCCGCCGGGGGTCTCGTGGCATCGCTCGGAGGCGTGATCGTCATGGGAGGCGCCGTCACGGGCCCGGACGGCGTGGCAGGACCGGGAGCAGGCGTCGGGGGGGCGCCCGGCGTGGCCGGCGGCGTACCCGGCAACGTCTGGATGGTGCCCGGGGGAGTCTGGGTGGCGCCCGGCGGCAACTGGGAGCCTCCGGGCGGTATGACCTGCGATCCCCCTCCTGGCGGCGGCTGGGTCTGCCCGGCGGCCAGGGAGACACAGAGCGCGGAGCCCAAGAGGGCCAGCACGAGGAGCCTTCGCGGTGCCCGCCCGCTCATGCGGTCTCTCCCTGGAGCGACAGTTGGGCCGCGTCTTCCATCCGGCGCGGGAAACGCTCTTCGAGGATGACGTAGAGCGTGGGGATGAAGAGAAGCGTCAGAACCGTGGACACGGCGAGGCCACCGATGACGGCTCGGGCCAGCGGGGCATTGGCCTCGCTGCCCGTGCCGATCCCGAGCGCCATGGGGAGGAGGCCCACGAGCGTGGTCAGGCTCGTCATGAGGATGGGGCGGAGCCGGGTGCGGCCGCCCCTGACCACGGCCTCGCGGAGGGGCAAGCCTTGCCGCCTCAGCTCGTTCATGTACTCGACGAGCAGGACGCCATTGGATACCACGATGCCCACCATCATGATGATGCCCATGAACGACGTGACGTTGAGCGTGGTGCGCGTGAGGAAGAGCGCCCACACGACGCCGATCATCCCGAGGGGCACCGAGAACATGATGATGAAGGGATCGAGGAGCGAGCGGAACTGGGAAGCCATGACCATGTAGACGAGGACGATGGCGAGAGCCGAGGTGAACTTGAGGCTCCCGAACGCCTCGCGCTGCTGCTGGATCTGGCCGCCCATCTGGAAGGTGAAGCCGGGGGGTACGGGCAAGGCCTTGAGATTGTCCTCGATGTCCTGGGCGATGGCTCCAAGGTCACGGTCTGCGGCCGGCTGGGCGTTGATCTTGATGAGGCGCTGCTGGTACTTCCGCTCGATCATGACGGGCCCGACGCCCTGCTTGACCTCGGCCACGGCGCCCAGGAGAACCGGCCGGCCCCCTTCACCCATGACAAAGAGGCGCGACAAGTCCTCGGACGTGGTGCGAAAGGGCTCGTCCAGCTGCACGACGACATTGTATTGGTTGCCGGTTCGGGGATCGGTGAAAATAGACGGGTTGAGGCTGACGTTGCTGTTCAGCGAGATCAGGGCCGCCTGGGCGATGTCCCGCTGGCTCAGCCCCGCCATGGCCGCCTTCTCCCGGTCAACCACGATGTCGAACTGCGGATAGTTCTCCTCCCTGCTTATGAAGGGGAAGGTGACGCCCGGCACGTCCTGGATGCTCCGGACGACCTGGCGGGCGGTATCCCTGGCGTCGCGAAGGTCATAGCCCAGTTGCTCGATCTCGATGGGCTGCTGCGCCCCCGAATTGATGACGCGGCTGACGATGCCGCCAAACTGAATGGTGAAGATCGTTCCGGGAGACTGCCCGCCGAGCTTTGGACCAATCTCGGCGAAGATTTGCTTGTCTTTCCGGGTCCTTTTGTCTGGGTCGCTCAGATAGACCTGGAGCTGGGCCGCATGCGGCCCCGTGTTCTGGGAAAAGAGTCCCGACCGGCCCCCGGGCACCCCGATGGATGACACGATGGTCTTGATCTCTCCCGGCCTGGCCGTGGAGCGAATGACGTCCTCCATCCGCTTGACGATGCGCTCGGTCTCCTCCACGCGGGTCCCGACCGGAGCCCTCACCTGAAGGCGAAACTGGCTTTCGTCCGAGGCCGGGAAGAACTCGGTTCCCACCGCATTGGGGATGAGATAGATGACGACGGCCGAGGCCGACATCGCGAGGATGCCGCCGATCAGGGCTCGGCGGTGGTCGAGGGACCACTCGAGGCACCGCTGATACCAGGCGTCGAGCCGCTGGAAGATCTTGCCGCTCCACACGAAGAGCCGGTCGAACCGTCCTCGGAGACTCCGGTGCTCCGTCATCTCGTGCTCGCTCTTGAGCCACTGCAGGCACAGGAGCGGGGTGACCGTTCTCGAGACCAGGAAGGAGGCGAAGAGCGAGAACGAGATGGTGAAGGTCAACGGGATGAAGAGCAGCCTCGACTGGCCCTCCAGGAAGACGGTGGGCAGGAAGACGACGATGGTGGTGATGGTGGACACGAAGATCGGCATGGCCACCTCGCGGGCAGCGTCGAGCACGGCCTTGCGGCGCGGCTTGCCCGGCATGTCGAGGTGACGGTTGATGTTCTCGAGCTCCACGATCGAGTCGTCCACGAGACGGCCGACGGCGAGGGCCAGCCCGCCCAGGGTGAAGATGTTGAGGGTCTGGCCGAGGAAGTACATGGCGATGAGGGTCAACAGGAGGGACAGGGGGATGGCAATCGAGATGATGATGGTCGACACGAAGGAGCGCAGGAACACCAGGATGACCAGGAAGGCCAGGATGGAGCCCATGGCCGCCTCGTGCCAGAGGCTTTCGATGGACTGGCGGATATAGGTCGACTGGTCGAAACTCAGATTGACGTTGACGCCCGGGGGCACGCCGAGGAGCTTCGGAACGGTGGCCCTGACCGCGTCCACCACCTCGACGGTGTTCGCTCCCGGCTGCTTGTTGATGCGCAGAAACACCGAACGCTCACCGTTGACGCGGACGATGGAGACCTGGGTCTCCGCCGAGTCCTCCACCCGCCCGATGTCGCGCAGGCGGATCGGGGTGGTGCCCGTGCGGCGCACGATGATGTCCTCCATGGGCTCGACCACGGAGAACTGGTTGTTGGTGAACACGTTGTAGTCGAAGGAGCCGACCTTGACGTCACCTGAGGGCAGGAGGAAGTTGGCGTCGTTGACCGACTTGGTGACCTCATTGACCGAGAGCCCCTTCGAGTAGAGCCGGTCGCGATCCAGGTTGATGGTGATCTGCCGGATCTTCCCGCCGTCCACGCTCGCGGAGGCGACGCCGGACAGCCGCTCGAACTGTGGCTCGATGGTGTTGTAGGCCAGATCGTAGAGGGCGCGCTCGTCGAGGCCGCCCCCCGAGACCGTGACCACACAGACCGGGATGTTCGACAGGTCCGACTTGACGATGAAGGGCTGCTGCACCCCCGGGGGGAGGGTGTTGATGATCTGGTTGATCCGCTGCACCACCTCGGTCAGGGCCGCGTCGATGTCGGTGCCCCACACGAACTGCACGATGACCAGCGAGAACCCCTGGCGCGAGCGCGACTCGACGTGCTTGACGTTGGCGACGGCCGAGACCGCCTTCTCGAGGGGATAGGTGACGCTGCGCTCGATGTCCTGCGCCGAGGCGCCCTTGTAGACCGTGCCCACCTGGATCTGGGGGAAGTTGATGTTGGGAAAGAGGTCGATGGAGATGCGATTGATGGACGTCATGCCAAGCAAGACGATGGCGAGCGACGCCATCAGCACGGCGATGGCGTTCCGCATGGCCGCCAGGGTCAGCCACATGCGCTACTGGCCTGTCGCCGGCGTCGTGCGAACCTTCTGCCCCTGTCGCACCAGGTCCTTGCCCTGGAGGATGACCTGGTCATGCTCGGCCAGACCCTTGACGATCTCGATGCCCTTGGTGTCCGCGGCGCCAAGCTGTACCGGTACGGGCTCGACGGCGTTGTTCCTGACCACCATGACGAGGGGCGGGCCATCGCCGATGCGAAGGGTTTCCATGGGCACCGAAAGCACGCCCTTTCGGACTTCGACCACGGCCTCGACGCGCGCGAACATGCCGGGCTTGAGCCGGGCATCCGGGTTCGGGATCTCCACCTCGACACCCATGGTGCGCGAGCGGGGGTCGAGGTTGTGGACCACCCGCGCGATGGACCCCGCGAAGACCTCACCCTTGTACGGATCGGCCGTCACGCGTACTTCGCCGCCCACCTTCACCCGCCCGATGTCCCGCTCCGGCACCTCGAGCTGAACCTTCACGCTCTTGATGTCCTGGAGGACGATGATGCCCACCGATGTATTGGTGGTGCTCGAGGACTGCCCGCTCACCGCGGCCCCCTGATCAAGGTTGCGCTGGGCCACGTATCCCGCGAAGGGCGCGAGGAGCCTGGTATTGCTGAGATTGGTTTGCGCGAGGGACAACGCCGCCCGGTATGTCTCCACCTGTGCCTGGGCGAGCCGCACCTGGCTTTCCTGGGTGGTGATCTGCACCGTGGCCAGCCTGACCTGCGCCTCCGCGGCATCCGTCGACGCGGCCGAGGAGTCGGCGGTGGTCCGCGCATTGTCCCAGTCGGCCGCCGCGACCATGCCCTTCTGAAACAGGGTCTTCATCCGCTCGGCCTGGCGAGCGTCATTGGCGGCGACGGCGCGGGCCTTGGCGAGGTTGGCTCGCTGATTCTCGAAGTTGGCGCGCTGTCCCTCCAGCGTGGAGCGAGCGACCTCGAGCCCCGCCTGGGACGAAACGAGCGCGGCCCGGGCCTGTTCGGCGGAGGCCCGAAGCTCGAGGTCGTCGATCTCGGCCAGGAGCTGGCCCTCCTTGACGAAGTCTCCTCGCTCCACGTGGAGCTTGCGGATATAGCCGGAGACCTTCGAGAAGATCGCGGCCTGCTGGATGGGCAGGATGTCGGCCGTGAAGGAGAGCTTGACCTCTATGTCACGCCGCTGCGGGGAGATGATACCTACCAAGGGGTCTGGGCGACCCCGGGTCGCGCCGCGGGCCGGCTGAGCCCGGCTCCAGAGAAGGAGGCCGCTCCCGGTCGCCACGAGGAGGACGATGACGACGACCAGGACGCGATAGCGTCTGAGGAGACTCATCTCTTCTCGGGAACCGGAGGGGACAGGATCATCGGCTTTTGGCTGCAACCATTCTATGGATGGCGGGCAAAGAGTCAAGCCCGCGATTCTCCTATGTTAAGATGAGGTTCATGGAAGCTCAGATCAGACCGTCCAAAGCGGGTCGCTGGTCGGAGCCTGCCTTGCGGGTGCTGACCGAGCGCTACCTCGCCCGCCGCGACGGCCGCGTCGTCGAGACCCCGGAGGAGATGTGCTGGCGCGTAGCGCAGACTATCGCCAACGCCGAGTCGCGCTTCGGCCGGAGCCCGGCCGCCTCCCAGGAGATCGCCGCCGCCTTCTACGACATGATGGTCGAGGGCCAGTTCCTGCCGAATTCGCCCACGCTGATGAACGCGGGCAAGGACAACCAGCTCCAGTACTCCGCCTGCTATGTCCTGCCCGTGGGCGACTCGATGGAAGAGATCTTCGACTCCGTCAAGGCCGCCGCCATCATCCACCAGTCGGGTGGCGGCACGGGCTTTGCCTTCTCGCGCCTCCGGCCGAAGAACGACTTCGTCCGCTCGACGGGCGGGCGCGCTTCGGGCCCCGTGTCCTTTCTCAAGGTCTTCAACAGCGCGACGGAGGCGGTGAAGCAGGGGGGCACGCGCCGCGGGGCCAACATGGGCGTGCTGCGCGTCGATCACCCGGACATTCTCGAATTCGTCGAGTGCAAGCTCGACGGCGGCATGACCAACTTCAACATCTCGGTGGCCGTGACCGATTCATTCATGTCGGCCCTGGAGGCGGGCGGGGACTACGACCTCATCAACCCGCGCACGGGCATGGCGGTGGGGCGACTCTCGGCCCAGGAGGTCTTCGACCGCATCGTGCGCGCGGCGTGGCGGACGGGCGACCCCGGTCTCGTCTTCATCGACCGCATCAACGCGAGCCCGGCCAATCCCACACCCCAGGTCGGCCTCGTCGAGGCCACGAACCCATGCCTCGCCGGCGAGACGCTCGTGGCCACGGACCAAGGTCTGATGCGCATGGACGAGCTGGTCGCGCGTTACCGTGAGGGCGGGGTGGCCGTCAAGGTCGACGAGCGACTCCTCCCCGCGCGATTCATGGTCTGGGAAGGCACGCACAATGTGCCGGTTGCCTCGTACGGCGACGGGTGCCTGCCCATCAGCCAGGCCATCTCCTCCGGCGAGCGGGAGACCGTGCGGCTCCGGACCCGGGCCGGCTTCGAGCTCGTGTGCACCCCGGACCATCGCGTCATGACCGATCGCGGCTGGACGGCGGCGGGCGCGCTGAAGCCGGGTGAGCACCGGGTGTGGATCCAGAGCGATCCTGGCGCCTTTGCCTCCGATCCGCGGCTTCCCTTCCCCGGCGACTTCTATGAACAGCGCTTCTCCGATCCAGTGGTCAGCGTCGAACCGGCCGGCGTGCGCCGCGTCTACGATCTGACCGAGCCGCAAAGTCACTCGATGATCGCCAATGGTCTCGTGGTCCACCAGTGTGGGGAGCAGCCTCTCTTGCCCAACGAGGCGTGCAATCTCGGCTCGCTCAATGTCGCCCGCTTCGCTCGAGAGCAAGACGGGCGGTGGAGCCTGGACTGGGACGAGCTCGAGCGCGTGGTCCGCCTCGCCGTGCGCTTCCTCGACGACGTGATCGAGGTCAATCCCTATCCGCTGGCCGTCATCGACGCCATGGTCAAGGCCAATCGCCGCATCGGGCTGGGCGTCATGGGCTGGGCCGATCTCCTCTTTGCCCTCGACATCCCGTACGACAGCGCGGAGGCCCTCGAGCTGGGCGGACGGCTCATGGCCTTCATCCAGGACATCGGCCACGACCAGTCGGCCCGGCTCGCCGAGGAGCGCGGACCCTTCCCGAACTACGAGCGGTCCATCTACACGCGCGGCCAGGCCCTCCGGAACTCCACGGTGACCACCATCGCGCCCACGGGCACCATCTCCATGATCGCCGGCTGCTCGTCGGGCATCGAGCCGGTGTTCGCGCTGGCCTTCGAGCACCGGGTCAAGGGTGTCGAGGGCGAGCGCGTCCTGCCCTTCGTCAGCCAGAGCTTCGAGCGCATCGGCCGGGAGCGTGGCTTTTACTCCGACGCGCTCATGGTCGAGGTCGCTCGCCGCGGGACCTTGGCGGGCATCCCCGGAGTCCCGGAGGCGGCCCGCGCGGTCTTCAAGACCGCGCACGAGATTCACTGGAGCTGGCACGTGCGTCATCAGGCGGCCTTCCAGAGACATACGGACAACGGCGTGTCGAAGACCATCAATTTGCCGGCCGACGCCACGGGACAGGATGTGGCGGACGCCTATCTCCTGGCCTGGCGCGAGGGATGTCTGGGCATCACCGTGTTCCGCGACGGCTGCAAGGGTGGTCAGGTGCTCAACCTGGGGGTGGGCGGGGACGCGGAGGCCGCACCGGCGGGCGCGGAAGCGATCGACGATCGCGTGGTCAGGCCCCGTCCGCACAGCCTCGCGGGCGCGACCTATCGCATGGAAACGCCCATCGGCACCGCCTTCGTCACCGTCAACGAAACGGCAGGGGGCGATCCCTTCGAGGTGTTCGTCCAGGTCGGCAAGGCCGGCTCCGATACCATGGCGGTGGCCGAGGCCCTCGGACGACTCATCTCTCTCGTGCTCCGCCTGCCGTCGCCCCTGTCTCCGCGCCGGCGGCTCGAAGAGGTCATCAGCCAGCTCGCCTGGATCGGCGGAGGGCAGCCCACGGGCTTCGGAGCGGCCAAGGTGCTCTCCCTGCCGGACGCGCTGGCCCGCACGCTGGGAGAGCACATCGGCATCGGCCGCGGCCCCGCGCGGGATGCGCCGGATGCGAGCGAAGCCGGCCGCCGCCGGGTGGGCGATCTCTGCAAGGAGTGCGGGCAGGCGACGCTCGTGTACGAGGAAGGGTGCAAGAAGTGTCTGTCCTGCGGCTTCAACGAGTGCTAGGTGCCGGGCCGATGTACTTCGCCATACTTCGTTCTCAGTCGCCCGCGACGCTCAACGTACATACAGGTACGCCTCGCGCCGCGGGCTCCTTCGGGCCTCGTCTGGCTCGCACCTCGGCCCGGCACGAGCAGTAGGAGAAGCGCGTGTTCAGCGGCGGTGACTACGACGAGGTGGCGCGCTGGCTCGCGAACTTCGCCACCTCCCATGCCAAGCGCGAAGATCTCCACGCGGAAGTGCGGCTCGACCGTGAGGGCCCGCGCGAGGGCAAGGCCTACGGGCTGCGCGTCAGGATCGGCGAGCGGCTCTCATCCGAGATCGAGCTGGCCTACCCGGAAGTGAGAGATCGCCGCGGCAGCCTGGCCTGGTGCCAGGCCCTCGCCGAGCGGATCCGCGGGCTCGTTCGCGACACAGTGGCGCCGGCGGCGGGCCAGCGAAGATCCGCCTAGGGTGACGGTGGCGCGCCGCGGCCCGCGCTGGGTCGCGCCCGGAGACGTGAACGCCTTCTTCGGGCTCGCCCTCGACAACACCACCCAGCTCGTCATCCTCTCCAGCATCCTCATCGGCGTCTTCAAGTTCCCGCCCGACCTCGTCCTCCAGCGCATCGTGCCGGGAACCGCCGCGGGCGTGCTCATCGGCGATCTCGTGTACACGTGGCTCGCCGTGCGCCTGGCCCGCGCCTCGGGTCGGGACGACGTCACCGCCATGCCCTTCGGCATCGACACCCCGTCGCTCTTCGGCATCGTCTTCGGCGTCCTCGGGCCCGCGATGCTCGCCACCGGAGACCCGGTCCTCGCGTGGAAGATCGGCATGGGGGTCACCGTGGCCATGGGTGCCCTCAAGCTCGTGCTGGCGTTCGCCGGTGATTGGGTCCGGCGTCTCGTGCCGAGAGCGGCGCTCCTCGGCTCCATCGCGGGCGTGGCCATCCTGCTCATCGCCTTCCTGCCCGCCCTCAAGGTCTTCGCCGACCCGCTGGTGGGGCTCGTCTCGCTAACCGTGGTCCTCGTGGCCCTCGTGGGCCGGGTACGCCTTCCCGGCGGCGTGCCCGGCGCATTCGTCGCCGTGCTGGCAGGCGCGGCCGTCTTCTGGCTCCGCGCCGCCAGCGGCTGGGGGCCGGCATCGACGATGGAGCCACCCCACCTCGCCCTCGCCGTCCCCTGGCCGACCCTGGCATGGGTCGAGACCTTCGGCGCGGTCTTGCCGTACCTGTCCCTGGCCATCCCGTTTGCCGTCGCCACGGTGATCGGGGGTATCGACAACACCGAGTCCGCCATCGCGGCGGGGGACGAGTACCGCGCGCGAGATATCTTGCTGACGGAAGCCGTGGCGACCATGGCCGCCGGGCTTTGCGGGGGAGTCATTCAGAACACGCCGTACATCGGCCATCCCGCCTACAAGGCCATGGGCGCGCGGGCGGGCTACACGCTGGCCACGGGCCTCGCCATGGGCGTGGGCGCTTCGCTCGGACTCGTGGGGCTTCTCGTGAGCGTCTTGTCCGAGGCCGCCGTGGCGCCCATCCTGATCTTCATCGGCCTGGAGATCACCGCCCAGGCCTTCATCGCCTCGCCGGCGCGACATGCGGCGGCCGTCGCCGTCTCCTTCATTCCCGCCGTGGCCGCCCTCGTCCTGATCCAGATCAACACGCTCCTGGCCTCGGTGGGGAAGGGCGCGGCGGATCTCCGCGGCGACGGCCGGCTCGCCTACGAGCACCTCCTCGTGCTCGGCAATGGCTTCATCGTGACCGCGCTCCTGTGGGGATGGGCCCTCGTGAGCATCGTCGAGGGACGCCTCCGTCGCGCGGCCGCCGTGTTCCTCGTGGCGGGGACGGCGACGCTCTTCGGGGCCATTCACTCGCCGCGGGCGAGCGGGGCGCTCTTCTGGCCATGGTCGGCGGGAAGCGCGTTTCCGCTCCTGCTCGCCGCCGGCTATGGACTGGGCGCGCTGATCCTCGTGCTCCTGTCGGCTTCGACGGGCAGGACACAAGCGCGCCCCCCGGCGGGCTAGGAGTCTGTCTCAGTGAGCGCCAAGCTCTCGCCAGCCGGAATGTTCCACTTCGAGCGCCGGCTTCGCCGGCGCGATCCTCAGATTGCTCGCCTCGGACGGCGGGGCCCCAGCCCCGCGACGTCCTCCGGCTCGCCCTGCGTCGGGGGGAGGCTTCGAAAGGGGGGCAGAGCCCCCCTCCGAGCTATTTAGCCGGAGAGAAGGGCCAGCATCTCGTCATCGCTGGCGAACTTGAACTCCTCGACGCCTTCGCGGCTGGCGCGCTCGCGCTCCGCGTCCTCGATGCGGAGGACTTCGTCATAGGTCACGGGCCGTGCCCCGGCTGTGCGGAGCTCGTGCATGATCGCCGTCACCGGACGCTCCGCCTCGGCGGGCGAGCGCGTGGGCCGCGAGCCGAGGATCTTCAAGATGTGCTTGATCCCCGTCTCGGCGTCGAGACGGGCCCGGCCGACCACGCCGTCACTGGCCCGCCGAGCCCAGCCGACCACGAAAACGTCGGCGAGGGGCTGGCCCAGGGCGGGATCCCAGACCTGATAGGCCGCGGCCGGGTCCTGCTCTTCCCCGGGCGCCGTCACGTAGAGCCCCTCCTTGTAGGGCAGCCCCGCCCGCTCGTCCACGCGGTCGCCCACCGCGAAGACCACGGTGTCGCACGGTATGAGCGAGATCTCACCCGTGCCGACCGCGCTGATCCGCTCGCCCTTGCGCTCGAGCCGCGTCTCCTCGACCTCGAGGGCGATGACGCGACCGCCTTCGGTCACCACGCGCCTCGGGGAAGCCAGGAAGCGGAAGGACAGGCGGGCCCGGCAGCGGCTCTCGGCCTCTGGCCGGGCGGCCAGCGCCTTCAGGACGTCCTCCGCGCTCTGTCCCGCGGCCTCGAGGCGGGGGCGAATGCGCTCGACCTCGCGCCGGTACGCCTCCCGGTCGAAGGCGTCCTCGACATCCTCGAACTCCCGGTCGTCGTAGGCCTTTTCGTGCGGCCCCCGGCGCGCCACGGCGATGATCTCATCGCACTCGCAGAAGTGCGCGCAGTAGTTCGCGATGTCCACCATGACATTGCCGACGCCCACGATGGCCACCCGACGTCCGATGGGGAAATGGCGCTCCGAGAAAGGGGGAAGGCGGTTGTAGTGATAGACGAGGTCCTTGGCATGGTAGACGCCCGGCCGTCGCTCGCCCTCGATGCCGAGGTACTTGGTGCCCTGGGCGCCGATGGCGAAGACCACGGCGTCGAAGCCGGCCGCGCGGAGGGCGGGAACGCTCAAGGGGGCGCCCTCGCCCACCGCCACGTGACCGAGATAGGTGACGAGCGGATCCGTGAGGATCTTGTGGAACTGCTTTCGGAGGCCGCCCTTCATCTTGTACTTGTTGAGGAAGATCCCGTACTCGGCCAGTCCGCCCGCCTTGATGTCTCGGTTGATCAGGAGGACGCGGCATCCCGCCGCGGCCAGGGCGCGGGTCGCGAACAGCCCCGCCGGTCCCGCGCCCACGACCGCCACCGCGTGGGTCGCCGCTTCGGTCATGGGCCGAGACGATAGCACAGGGCTCTTCGGGCCGCGAATGGAGGTGAATCGAAGATTCGGCTTGACCGTCGAATCTTTCGGATGCTAACTGATACGCGACTTGTCAGTGATACGCGACGTGCCCCAGTGATACACGACGTACCAATGACGTATGCCAAGGGGGAGCGATGGCGATGGGGGTGAGACGGTCAGCCGTGATGGCGACTCTGGCGCTCGCGCTGGCCGCGGTGATCGCGCCGGCCGGACTGGCGACAGCCCAGGCTCCGTGGACGGCGCCCGCTAGCGAGAAGGGCAAGAAGAACCCGCTGCCCGCCGATGCCAAGACCATCGAGCAAGGCAAGAAGGTGGCGGAGGTCAACTGCGTCACCTGTCATGGGCCCAAGGGCAAAGGCGATGGAGCTGCCGCGGTGGCCCTCAACCCCAAGCCGGCCGATTGGACATCGAAGAAGGTGCAGGCCGAGTCGGACGGCGAGATCTTCTGGAAGATCAGCAACGGCCGCGGGCCGATGCCCGCGTGGAGGCATCTGCCCGAGAACGAGCGCTGGGCGCTGGTCCGGTATCTACGTACTCTCGCCGTCAAGTAGCGCCGAGGGTGGGTGCTGGGCCAATTTGCTTCGCCAGTTCTACTCAGCCCTCGCTTCGCAGCTGCGCTGCTCAGCTCGAAGGGCCACGTTCTCGGTCGCCTGCAACGCTCAACGTACATACAGGTACGCCTCGCGTTGCAGGCTCCCTCGGGCGTGGCAGTTCGAGCCGAGGGCACAGCCCGAGGTGAGGGCTGAGTTGAACTGGCTCGCAACTTGGCCCAGTACCCAGCGGGTCGGCCTCGGCCCTCACCCATTTGACTTGAGGAAATGACCTGCTCCTCGCCCGGCTGAAGTTTGCCAGGCAGGCGAGCACGACGCCGCAGTAGTATCTTGCCGGGCTGCCCATGAGCGACGACGAGCAGGTCTCCCCGGATCCGACTCCGCAAAGCCTCCACGGCGCGCTCCTCGAGATCCGACAGGGCATCGAGTCGCTGGCTGACCGGCTCCGGAGGATCGGGCTTCCCTCCGCCTCTGCCGCGCCGCGGGCCGCCGCCGAGGCTCCGGAAGAGCGAGACGCCCTCACCGTCGGCGAAGAGATCCTGGCCATCCCCTCTCGCGGCCTCGAGCCCTCTCAGATCTTTTCTCTCGCCATGGATCACGTGGCGCGTCTTCTCACGGCCGACCGCGCCATGCTCTTCACCTGGGAGGCGGAGGCTTCGAGGCTCGTGCCGCGCGCCGGTCGCGGGTTCCGTCGAGACGATCTCGACTCCATCTCCATCAAAGCCGGCGAAGGGCTCGTCGGCCAGGCCTTCCAGGACGAGAGGCTCGCCCGGGTTACCGGAGGCGCCCCCCGCATCGTCGAGGATCCTTTCCTGGTCCTCTTCCCCGTTTACGACGCGATCGCGGTGCCGGTCCGCACGGGCGGCAGCGCAGCGGGCATTCTCTACGCGGGCCGCCGCGCGCCGCGGCTGGCATTCTCGGAGCACGAGATCTTGCTCCTGCTCGTGATCGCCGATCGGATCGGCAATGCCCTGGGCCATCGTGACGCGATCGAGACCACCCGAGGCCACATTGGCCGGCTCCGCGAGCTCGAGGTCTTCCTGGGCCATGTCCTGGTGGGACAGGACATGGAGGCCGTCCTCGCGCGTGCGTGCGAAGTCGCCTGCCGGCTGACCGAGGCGCGTGTCGCGGCCATCGGCGTGCCGGGCGGCAGGGGGGGGTTTGCCCTCGCCGCGGCGCTGGGGCTCTCCGCCGACGTCCTCCACACCGTGCGCGTCGATACCGACCGTGGACTGACGGGGGAGATGTTCGCGACGCAGCGCCCGGCGTCATGCCGGGACATTCAAGGCCGCGCGGGATCCGAGGACGACTTCCTTCTCCAGGTGGGACTGCGCGCGTGTCTTGCCGTGCCCGTGCGTCTCCGGCGCCAGACCGTGGGCGCGCTCTATGTGGGCGACCCCGAGGCACGCGAATTCTCCCCTGACCAGATCGAAGCCGTCCAGGTGCTGGCCTCCATGCTCGCCCTGGGAATGGAAAACAACCGGCTCTACGGCGAGGTGCAGGGCGCTCTCCAGGGCCTCGAGAGCGCCCAGGAGCAGCTCGTCCAGACCTCGAGCGCGCGGGCGGTGGGCGCCATGGCGGGCGGCATCGCCAACGAGTTCAACAATATCCTCGCCATCGTGCTCGGCAAGACTCAGCTCATGCTCTCGCGCGTGTCCGACGGGCCGCTGCGCGAGGACCTGGCCGACATCGAGGAGGCGGGCTGGCGCGCCGCGGATATCGTGCGGCGCCTTCAGGGCTTCGCGGCGACCAGCACGGACGATGCCACGGGGCCGGTGGACTTGGTCGCGGTCGTGCAGGACGCGGTGGCGCTGACCCGCGCGGTGTGGAAGGACGAGGCAGAGGCGCGCGGGGTGCAGATCGAGGTCGTGACCGATCTGGATCGTCTCCCTCCGATGGAGGGGCAGGCGACCGCGCTCCGCGAGGGCATCATGAACCTGATCCTCAACGCCATCGACGCCATGCCGCAGGGCGGCCGTCTGGGCCTGACCGCGCGCCGCGTGGACCCGGGAGTCGAGCTCCAGGTCTCGGACACCGGGGAGGGGATGCGCGAGGACATACGCCGGCGCATCTTCGATCCATTCTTCACGACCCGGGCCCCGCATCGTACCGGACTCGGCCTCTCGGTCGTCCGGGGGGTGGTCAGCCGCCACCGCGGCACCGTGCACATCCGCAGCGAGCAAGGCGCGGGTACGACGGTGGCGCTGTGGTTTCCCGCCGCTTCTGAACATGATGTGGAGGCGTCTCGGCCCGTGGCCGCAGAGGGCGGGGCGACCGCACGGTCGGACGTCGCCTCCATCCTGGTGCTCGAGGACGAAGACCCGATCCGGGCCCTGCTCGTGGAGGCCCTGACCTCCGCAGGCCACCACGTCGAGTCGGCGACCGACGGCTTGACGGGCCTCGCGCGCTTTCAGGGTGGCGCCTTCGACGTCGTGCTGACCGATCTCTCGCTGCCGGAATGCTCGGGGCTCGATGTCGCCAGCTCGGTGAAGCGCCTCCGTCCCGAGACTCCGGTCGTCCTGATCACGGGCTGGGGCCACCTGCTCGATCCCGAGCGTCTGCGGGAGGCGGGGGTGGACTTGATGCTCGTCAAGCCGTTCAGGATCGAGCGCGTGCTCGCCGTGCTCGCCGACGCGCTGCGCCTGCGTCCTTCCAAGTAACGTCCGAGTGAAGCGGGTCGCCGCCGTCGATCTCGGCACCAACACCGTGCGTCTCCTCGTGGGGGAAGCGCGACCATCCGAGTGGCGCCCTCTCCTCGAGACCCAGCGCGTGACGCGCCTCGGCGAAGGCCAGGCCGCGCGCGGCGCGCTCGGGGACGCGCCCATGCGCCGGACCACGGCCGTGGTGGCGGAGTTCGTCGAGCGGGCTCGAGCCCTGGGGGCTGAGGAGATCCGGATCGTGGCCACGAGCGCGGTGAGGGACGCCTCGAACCGCGACGACCTCCTGGCCGCCGTTCGCGCGGCGTGCGGGTGTTCGGTCGAGGTGATCTCGGGTGAAGATGAGGCGCGCCTGACGCTCCTGGGAGTCTCGGCCGGGCTGCCCGCCCTCGGGGGCTCCTTCCTTCTCTTCGACATCGGAGGCGGCAGCACCGAGTTCGTCTTGGCCGAGTCCGCGCGCCCTGCGGTCATGGTGAGCCTGAGGCTCGGTGTGGTCGCTCTCGCGGAGCGTCACACGGACGCGGGCCCCGTGGATCTGCGCCAGCTGGCTCGTCTGGAGGCGGCGATCGACCAGGCCCTGTCTGCCGGGCTCATCCCCGGCATCAGCGGCGCGCGGTCCCCGGAGCTCGTGGGCACCGCCGGCACGGTGACGACGCTGGCCGCCCTCGATCTCGAACTCACGGCCTACGATGCCGCCCGGGTCCAGGGCCACCGGCTCACCAGGCGCGCGATCGAGGTCCAGCTCGCGCGACTCGCCGGGCTGACCGTGAGCGAGCGGGCGGCCTTGCCGTGCCTCGAACGCGGGCGGGCCGACCTCATCGTGCCGGGCGCGGCCATCTGCCTGGCCGTCCTGACGCGCCTGGGCTTCGACAGCCTGATCGTGAGCGACCGTGGTCTGCGGGAGGGCATCCTGTATGAGATACTGAGCAAGTCATGATGCGAAGATGGGCGGCCAGGCGCGGTGCCGAGCGGTCGAGCGTGCTCGGGGCCCTCGTGAGCCTGGCCCGCTGAGACGGAGGAACCATGGCGAATCGATCCGGCCAGTACACCGAGAAGCAGGAGCGCCGATTGGGCATCCAGTTGGCGCCGCGAGCGCCCAAGCTGGCCTGGCTGGAGTGGGTCCTGCCCGTGTGCGCGGCCGCGCTCCTTCTCATCATGTTCCGTCCCGACGTCGTTCCGCGCCTGCTCTCGGAGCCCGCGGCCTCGCCCGCGGCGTGGGTCGCCTGGGGGCTGGTGGGAGCGCTCTCGGGGATCGTGCTCTTCTCGGCGGCCCTCGTCGTGTTCTTTCTCGTCTACTCGCCGGTCTATCTCGCGGGGAAGATGCCCCAGCTGGTGGGCAAGGGCGGCTGGACCGATCGGCGCGAGATCCGATTCTACGGCCTGTGCTTTTTGCTCCTCTGCCTCATGATCGCCCTCATCGCCGTCTCGCTCATGACGGACGACTGGCGCTGGGTGGGCTCCGCTTTCCTCGCCCTCACCGGGTTCGCGCCGGTGGTCTGGCGGTCCCTGGTCTAAGGCGCGGTGTTGACAGTGCTCGGACCGCTGACTATCCTTGACGAACGGATATGAACGACATCGCGGTCCTGGTGCTCAACTACACATACGAGCCGCTCCATTTCACCAACGCCAAGCGCGCCGTCACCCTGCTCCTCGCGGGCAAGGCCGAGAGCGTGGAGAGCTCGCCCCGCGTGATCCGCTCGCCCTCGCGGGCCTTCCCGCTGCCCTCCGTCATCCGGCTGGCCGCCTATATCCGGAAGCCCTTCCTGGAGCGGGTAGCCTTCAACAAGAAGAACATCCTCCGCCGGGATGGCTACACCTGCCAGTACTGCTCCCGGCGCGGGGAGAAGCTCACGGTGGATCACGTCATGCCGCGCTCGCGGGGCGGCCAGACGACGTGGACCAATGTGGTGGCCGCCTGCCTCCGCTGCAACCTCTTCAAGGGCAATCGGACCCTCGACGAGTCCCGCATGCGTCTCATCCGAGAGCCGGTCCACCCGCAGTTCCTCTTCTCGGTCCACCTGATGCGGCACCCGCACGCGACCAGCTTCCTCGACTCGTGGCGGAAGTACCTGGTGGCGGTTCCCACCGCCCCCTGAGCGTGTCTTTCAGGCTGTCCTCGGAGTACGCGCCCGCGGGCGATCAGCCCGGGGCCATCGAGCGCCTCGCCTCTCTGGTGGCCGAGGGCCACCCGCACGCCGTGCTCCTCGGGATCACGGGGAGCGGCAAGACCTTCACGCTCGCCAACGTGATCAGGCAGCTCGCGCGGCCCGCCCTCGTCATCTCGCCCAACAAGACCCTGGCCGCGCAGCTCTACGGCGAGTTCAAGTCGTTCTTTCCCGACAATGCCGTGGAGTATTTCGTGTCGTATTACGATTACTACCAGCCCGAAGCCTATATCCCGCAGTCGGACACCTATATCGAGAAGGACGCCCTCGTCAACGACGAGATCGACCGCATGCGGCACTCGGCCACCACCTCGCTCTTCGAGCGCCGGGACGTCATCGTGGTCGCCTCCGTCTCGTGCATCTACGGAATCGGCGAGCCGGAAACCTACCAGGGCATGCACGTCGGGCTCGAGGTCGGACAGACGTTCGAGCGCGACGCCCTCATGCGGAGCCTGGTGGCCATCCAGTACGAGCGCAACGACGTCGACTTCCGGCGGGGCACCTTCCGCGTGCGGGGCGACGTGGTCGAGATCTTCCCGGCCGCCGCCGAGGCCGAGGCGCTTCGCGTCGAGCTGTGGGGCGATACCATCGAGAAGCTCTCCACCCTCGACCCTCTCCGCGGTGTCGCCACCGGCGCGGTGTCGGGGGCGCGCATCTATCCCGCCAGCCACTACGTCACCCCCGCCGACCAGACCGAGCGCGCGATCGCGGGCATCCTCGAGGAACTGGGGGAACGGCTGCGGTTCCTCAAGGCCCGGGGCAAGCTCCTGGAGGCCCAACGGCTCGAGCAGCGCACGCTGTTCGACATGGAGATGCTGCGCGAGATCGGCTATTGCCACGGCATCGAGAACTACTCGCGGCACCTGTCGGGCCGGAAGCCGGGCCAGAACCCGCCCACCCTCATGGACTACCTGCCCAAGAATGCCCTCGTGATCATCGACGAATCCCACGTGACGGTGCCCCAGATCCGCGGCATGTACCCGGGCGACCGGTCGCGCAAGGAGGCCCTCGTCGAGTACGGGTTCCGGTTGCCTTCGGCCTTCGACAATCGACCGCTCACCTTTCAGGAGTTCGCCGCCCTCGTGCCCCAGACCCTGTACGTCTCCGCCACTCCGGGACCGTACGAGCTCAGGCTGGCGGGGGGACGACGCGCGGCGCCCGGTCAGCCGTGGCTGGGCGGGGCGGTGGCCGAGCAGATCATCCGCCCCACGGGACTCATGGACCCGAAGATCACGGTGCGGCCCGCGGGCGTCCAGGTCGACGACCTGATGGCCGAGGTGCGGGCGCGGGCCGAGCACGACGAGCGGGTCCTCATCACCACCCTGACCAAGCGAATGGCCGAGGACCTGACCGAGTACTACCAGCAGAGTGGGTTGCGCGTACGATATCTGCACTCGGACATCGACACGCTCGACCGCGTGGCCATCATTCGCGAGCTCCGGCTCGGCAAGTACGACGCCCTCGTGGGCATCAATCTGCTGCGCGAGGGCCTCGACCTGCCCGAGGTCTCCCTCGTGGCCATTCTGGATGCCGACAAGGAGGGCTACCTCCGCTCGGCGACCTCCCTCATCCAGACGGCGGGGCGGGCGGCCCGGCACGTCAACGGCGAGGTCATCATGTACGCCGACACCGTCACCGGCTCCATGCAGGAGGCCATCGCCGAGACCGAGCGGCGTCGGTCGGTGCAGCGGCGGTACAATGAGGAGCACGGGATCACGCCCGAATCGGTCAAGCGGTCGCTGCGCGACCTCCTGGACAGCGTGCCCGAGCGCGACTACTACACGGTCGAGGTGCCCACCACGGCGGAGCCGACCTGGGAGAGTCCGGCGGCGCTCCAGGCCCACATCGTGGAGCTCGAGGGTGCCATGCGCGAGGCGGCCCGGCGGCTCGACTTCGAGCGGGCGGCCGAGCTCCGGGACCGGATCAAGGCCCTGCGCAAGGTCGACCTCGGCGTGCACTGAGGGTCTCCGCAAAGTGTTCGTGGTCAAGTGGACGCTGATATTCTTCGCCGTGCTCGCGGTGGCGCTGGTGGTGCTTTCCAAGCTGATCGCCTTTCTCAACCCGGCGAGGCGGGGGCGCGCCGGCGCGGTTGCGCTGCGGCGCTGGGGGGAGATGCTGACGTGGATGGTGCTGGTGCCGGCGCTGGTGGGCCTCGCCCTCCTCGCGGTGACCTTGTGGCTGGGCGCGTAGGGGCATCGGAGCTCGAGGACAAGCTCGACCGGCTGCCCGCCCGGCCCGGCGTCTACCTCTACAAGGACGCCAAGGGCCAGATCATTTACGTGGGGAAAGCCGCCTCCCTCAAGAGCCGCGTCCGCTCCTACTTCCAGGAGTCCCGCACGCCCGACGCGAAGACGGACGCCCTCGTCGCACAGATCCGCGACCTCGACTACATCGTCACCGGCAATGAGCTCGAGGCCCTCATCCTCGAGTCGAACCTCGTCAAGAAGCACCGGCCCCGCTACAACATCATCCTGCGGGACGACAAGCACTATCCGGTCCTCAAGCTCACCACCAACGAGGAGTACCCGCGGCTGGTGGTGGCCCGGCGCGTGCAGCAGGACGGCGCCGCCTACTTCGGGCCGTTCTACCCGGCCACGGCCATGCGGGAGACGCTCCGGCTCGTCCGCCAGCTCTTTCCCCTCCGGACCTGCCGGATCAAGATCGACGGCCAGCGATCGCGGCCGTGCCTGCAGTACTACATCCATCGCTGCAATGCGCCCTGCACGGGGTGGGAGAGCCGGGAAGGCTATGCGGGAACGGTGGCCGACGTCGAGCGTTTCCTCGAGGGGAAGAACGACGGGCTCGCTCAGGAGCTGACCACCCAGATGGAGACGGCGGCCGAGGAGCTCAAGTTCGAGCAGGCCGCGCGGCTGCGTGACCGCGTCCAGGCCCTGAACACGGTGCGGGAGCGGCAGAAGATCATCTCGACGGAGGACAGCGACCTGGACATCATCGGTGGCGTGCGTCAGGGGGCCGATGCCTGCGTCCAGCTCTTCTTCGTCCGCCGGGGCCGTCTCCTCGGGCGGGAATCCTTCTTCTTCGAGCGGCTGGGCGGGGAAGGCGAGGGCGAGCTCCTCTCCGCGTTCCTCCGCCAGTTCTACGCGCGCGAGGTGACGCCGCCGCCCGAGATCCTCCTCTCCGCCGATATTCCGGAGGCGGATCTGGTCATCGCGTGGCTGGCCAAGCGGCGGGCCGGTCGCGTCGAGCTCCTGGCCCCCCAGCGCGGGCGGAAGCGCGAGCTCGTGGGGATGGCGGAGGAGAACGCGGCGCTGGCCCTGCAGACGCACCTGCTCTCGCGGGGCAACCGGGTGCAGGCCGTGCTCGACGAGCTGCAGCGCGCCCTCAATCTGCCCGAGGCGCCGCACCGGATCGAGGCCTTCGACATCTCGACCTTCCAGGGCGGGGAGACGGTGGCCTCCATGGTGGTCTGGCAGGACGGGGAGATGAAGAAGGACGACTACAAGCGCTACCGCATCCGCACCGTGACAGGCACGGACGACTTCGCCGCCATGCACGAGGTGGTGACGCGCCGCTACGGCAAGGCCCTCGAGACCGACGGCGTGCTTCCGGACTTGGTCCTTCTCGATGGCGGCCGCGGCCAGCTGGGCGCGGGACTCAAGGCGCTCGAGGCGCTGGGTCTCGACTACCTGCCCATGGCCTCGCTGGCCAAGAGAGCCGAGGAGGTGTATACGCCGGACCGGCTCGAGCCCCTCGTCCTCGATCTGACCTCGCCCGCGCTCCAGGCGCTGCAGAAGGTCCGCGACGAGGCGCACCGCTTCGCCATTACGTATCACAAGAAATTGCGGACGCGGCGCACCATCAGCTCAGTGCTCGACCAGATCCCCGGGGTGGGGCCGACATTGAGAACGAGCCTGCTTCGCAGCCTGGGCTCGGCCCGCGCGGTACGCGAGGCCTCGGTCGCGCAGCTCGCCGCGGTGCCGAAGGTTTCGCCCAAGCTCGCCGAGCGCATCCACGACTTCTTCCACGCCACCCCTGGGCCTCCGGTGAATGAAGGGGAACCGGCGCCGTCAGATGGGGAACCCACCAGTTCGGATAGAGGTTAGAATGCCGACAGTCACGGAAAGGGGGTGAACACATGAGGAAAGTCCTGATAGCTCTTGCCCTGGTCGTCGCGACCGCCGGGGCGGCGCTGGCCAACCAGTGCCCGCTCCTGATCAAGCAGATCGAGGACGCGACCGCTGGCAAGACGGATGATGCGTCGAAGAAAGCTCAGGCCCTTGCCAAGGAAGCCAAGGCCCTTCATGACTCGGGCAAGCATGCCGAGTCGGTAGCCAAGGCCGACGAGGCCGCCAAGGCGATCAACCTGACCCTCACGAAGAAGAAGTAGCCCTCTCCATCCCCGGGGGCCGCCGGCCCCCGGGGGGCATTCTTGCGTCCCCCCAGCTAAGTGTGGTAAAAATCAGCCAGAATATGGCCACCGACGACCGCCAGGACCGCTATCCCTTCCGTGACATCGAGCCCAAGTGGCAGGGGGTCTGGGAGAAGAGCAAGCAGTTCCGGGTCACCGAGGATCCGGGCCGGCCCAAGTACTACTGCCTCGAGATGTTCCCCTATCCCTCGGGCCGGATTCACATGGGCCATGTCCGCGTCTACACGATCGGCGACCTCTTGGCCCGCTTCAAGCTCATGCGGGGCTTCAACGTCCTTCACCCCATGGGATGGGACGCCTTCGGTCTCCCGGCCGAGAACGCCGCCATCGACAACGGGGTCCAGCCCGCCGTGTGGACCCTCGAGAACATCGCCAACATGAAGACGCAGCTCGGCCGTCTCGGCATGTCCTATGACTGGGACCGGGAGCTCGCGACCTGTGATCCTTCCTACTATCGGTGGGAGCAGCTCATCTTCATCCGCATGTTCGAGCGCGGGCTGGCGTACAAGCAGCGCTCCAAGGTTAACTGGTGCCCGTCGTGCCAGACCATCCTCGCCAATGAGCAGGTGGAGGCGGGCCGCTGCTGGCGCTGCGATTCCGAGGTCGAGGCCAAGGAGATCGAGGGCTGGTTCTTCAAGATCACCGATTATGCCGAGGAGCTTTTGGACTGGTGCGACCGGCTGCCCGGGTGGCCCGAGCGGGTCCTGACCATGCAGCGCAACTGGATAGGCCGGAGCGAGGGCGCCGAGTTCGACCTGCCCGTCGTGGGACGTCCGGGCCTCGCCATCACGATCTTCACCACGCGTCCCGACACGGCCTTCGGCATGACCTATGCCGTGCTCGCTCCCGAGCATCCCCTCGTGGACGCCCTCGCGTCCGATGCGGAGGAGCGCGCGCGCCTCGCCGCCTTCAAGCAGGAGGTGGCCCGGGAGTCCGAGATCGAGCGCCTGGCCGCCGACCGGCCGAAGCGCGGGATGCGGCTGGCCGTGCGCGCGATCAACCCGTTCACGGGTGCGGAGATTCCGCTCTTTCTCGCCGACTATGTCCTGATGGGTTACGGCACCGGCGCCATCATGGCCGTGCCGGGAGAAGATCAGCGGGACTGGGACTTCGCCAAGCAGCACGGGCTCGACATCATCGCCACCGTCAAGCGCCCGGAAGGCTGGCAGGACAGCCAGGCTTATACGGGCGACGGCGTCAAGATCAACTCGGGCTTCCTCGATGGCATGCCCGTGGCGGAGGCCAAGCGCGCGGCCATCGACTGGCTCGTGGGCCAGAGCATCGGGCGCTCCAAGATCAACTACCGTCTCCGCGACTGGGGCATCAGCCGGCAGCGCTACTGGGGCGCGCCCATTCCCATTCTCTACTGCGAGAAATGCGGCATGGTGCCCGAGCGTGAGGAGAACCTGCCCGTTGTGCTGCCTCAGAACGTCCAGATCAGCGGAAAGGGCGGCTCCCCGCTCGCGGGAGTGGCGTCCTTCGTCAACGCGACCTGCCCGCGCTGCGGCGGCAAGGCCCGGCGCGACACCGACACCATGGACACCTTCGTGGATTCGTCCTGGTATTTCCTTCGGTACTGCTCGCCGCACTACGAGCAGGGCATGTTCGAGCGCGCCGCCGCCGAGTACTGGATGCCCGTGGACCTGTACATCGGGGGCATCGAGCACGCCGTGCTCCACCTCCTCTACGCGCGCTTCTTCACCAAGGTCCTCCGGGACCTCGATCTGATTGCCCTCGACGAGCCGTTCCGCGCCCTCCTGTCCCAGGGCATGGTCATCAAGGACGGCGCGAAGATGTCCAAGTCCAAGGGCAATGTCGTGGATCCCGACGACATGATCCGGCGCTTCGGCGCCGACGCCACCCGACTCTTCACGCTCTTCGCCGCCCCGCCCGAGCGGGATCTCGAGTGGACGGAGAGCGGCGTGGAGGGCGCCTCGCGCTTCCTCAACCGTCTCTGGCGCTTCGTCCACGCGCATCGCGACGAGATCAGCGCGGCGGGGCCTCCCGGACCGGGCCCGCTCTCGGAGGCGGGCCGCGCCTTCCGCCGGGTCATCCACCAGACGGTCGAGCGCGTCACCTTCGATATCGAGCGGGACTTCCACTTCAATACCGCCATCAGCGCCGTCATGGAGCTCGTCAACGCCCTCCACGACTTCGAGCGGGACTCGCTGGACCGCGTGGCCCGCGAGGAGCGGGCGGCCCTGCTGCGCGAGGCCGTCGACACCACGGTCCTCCTGCTGGGGCCGGTCTGCCCCCATGTCGGCGAGGAGCTCTGGACCATTCTCGGGCGCTCGGGCAGCCTGTTCACGCAGCGGTGGCCGGCGGCCGACCCCGGGGTGCTTCGCCGCGAGGCGGTGGAGATCGTCGTCCAGGTCGATGGCCGGGTGCGGACGCGTCTCACCGTCGAGGTCGGAGCGCCCGAGCAGAGCATCCGCGAGGCGGCGCTGGCCGAGGACAAGGTGCGTCCGTGGATAGACGGCCGGCAGGTCGCCAAGGTCGTGGTCGTGCCCGGGAGGCTGGTCAATATCGTGACCAGTTCATGAGTGGGCGCGACAGGCTTTCATGCGGTGGGGGGGTCTGGGGGAGGAGCGGCGCCGCTCCCCCCCAGATCCGGACAATACTCGCGCTGGTCGCTACGCTGTGTCTCGGAGGCTGCGGCTACTCGCTGCAGGGCAATCTGCCGGATCACATCAAGAGCGTGGCCGTGCCGGTCTTCAGGAATCGGACGACCGAGCCCGGCGTGGAGAGCGCCATCAGCAGCGCCGTGGTCAATGCCTTCACCACCAACGGCAAGCTCCGCGTGGTCTCTCTCGACACGGCGGACTCCCTGCTCGAGGGGGAGATCACCGGCTTCGAGGTGCAGTCGCTGGCCTTCGACAGCCGCCTGAACCTGCGCTCCTACCGGCTCGCCGTGACCATGAATGTCCGGTTCCGCGATCTCAAGAAGAGCGCCATGCTCTGGGAGCAGCAGGGGCTGCGCGAGGTCGTGGACTTCCAGGTCGCGGGCCAGGTCTCCGACACCGTCAGCCGCGAGGAAGGGGCGGTCAAGCATGCCGCCGTGGAGATAGGGCGGAAAGTGGTCAATCACGCGGTCGACCGCTTCTAGTGCAGTACGGTAGCTGGCTCCGGGCGGCCGAGGCAGGGCAGGTCGCCCCGGTGACGCTGCTCCACGGAGCCGAGCCGTTCCTGATCGACGAGGCCATCGGACGGGTCACACGGGCGCTCATTCCGGACGCGGCCGAGCTCGCGATGTCGCGCGATGTCCTCGAGGCGAGGGAGGTGGGCCCTGAAGGCATAGTCCGCGCGGCCCAGACCTTCCCGTGGGGAGCGGCACGGCGGGTCGTGGTGGCCCGCGGCGTGGAGGGACTCGGCCCCAAGCAGGCGGAGCCGCTCGTCGAGTACCTCGGCCAGCCGAATCCAGCGACGGCACTTCTTCTCCCCGTCTCCCAGCCCCTCGCCTCCTCGCACTGGCTGCTCAAGGCCGTGGCCTCGGCCGCCGCGCCCGCGTCGGGGGAGCCTGCGTCGGGCGAGCCCGCGTCGTTCTCAATAGTCGAGGTGCCGCGCCTCTCGGGTCGTTCTCTCATCGGATGGCTCCGGGCTCATGCCGCGAGCGCGGGGCTCGAGCTCGCCGAGGACGCCGCCCAGCTCCTCGTCACCTTCGTCGGCGAGGAGCCCGCCGCGCTCGCCGCCGAGCTCGGCAAGGCCGCCCTCGCGGGAGGTGCCGACAACCAGCGGGTCGGCGTCGGAGAGATTCGCGCCGTGGTCGGAGAGCATCGCTCGCGCGAGATCTTCGAGCTCACGCGCGCCGTCGAGCTCCGCGACGCGGGATCTGCGCTGCCGCTCCTGGACCGCCTCCTGTCAGCCGGCGAGGAGCCGCTGCGCATCCTGGCCATTCTGGCCGGGCAGGCGCGGCGCGCCACGCCGGCCGCCGCGCGTCTCGCCCGCTGCTGGAAGGCGGAACGTCGGCTGAAGCTGGGTGGCCTCGCGCGTCCCGAGCTCTGTCTGCTCGTCGCCGACTTGTGCGCCGACTGACGGCCGCCACCCTCCTGCTCGCGATGGCCGCGTTCCCGCCCGCCGCGGCGGCGCTCGAGGCGGGCGCGGCCTCGGTGGTCATCGCGCTGCCCGTAGGCACGCCGCTCGCCGGCTACGGAGGATTTCCGCGGCGCGCCTGGGTGCCCGACCTTCTCGGCTGGCGGCCCTACGCCTTCTGGTTCAGGCCCTCGACGGGCGTCCACGATCCCATTCGGGTCCGCGCGCTCGTGCTGGCCTCGGGGGCCACCCGCATCCTGTGGCTCGCCGTGGACACGGTCGGCGTCGACCCCGCCCTCGTGGCCGAGCTGCGTCAACGGCTGGCCGCGAGGGGCGTGGCGCCCATCATGGTGCTGTCGGCCTCCCACACGCATTCCGGCCCGGGCGCCTATAGCGAATCGGCGTTCTTCGGCTTCCTGGCCCTCGACCGCTTCGTCCCCGAGGTGCGAGACCGGATCCTCGACGGAATGGAAGCCGCCGCGCGAGAGGCCGAGCGGCGCCGCGAGCCGGCGCGCGCGAGCACGGGGCTCGCCACCGTGCCGGGCATAGGACGGAGCCGTCTGGGACAGCCGCTCGATCCCGAGCTCGGAGTGCTCAAGATCACCGGCGCGCGCGGCCGTCCCGTCGCCCTCGTCTGGAGCTATGCCGTGCACGGGACGGCCCTCGGCCGCGGCAATTTCCTTCTCTCCGGCGACCTCATGGCGGAGGCCTCGGCCCGTCTCGAGCGGGAGACGGGGACGCCCGCCCTCTTCGTCAATGGCGCGGCGGGGGACGTGAGTCCCCTCCGACGCGGATGGGGAGGCGTCGAGGGGGCGGGCGCCGCGCTCGCGGACGGCGCGCTCGCCCTCTGGCGCGGCATGGGCGAGGGAGAAGAGGTGCCGCTGGCCTCTCAAGCGATTCGCGTGAGGCTGCCCAAGCCGGCCCTGTCCCTGCACAACTGTCTCGGCGGATGGGCGCCGCGCTTTGCCCGCATCGGGCTCGGATCAGCCCTGCCCCCGTCATCCGAGCTCCTCGCCCTGCGCATCGGCGACGGGGCGTGGGTGACCGTGCCCGGCGAGCTTCAGACGCGGCTCGGTCTCGAGATCAAGAAGGCCGGGCGGCGACACTTTGCCCAGGTCTTCGTGGCGGGCTACAGCAATGACTACCTGGGCTACTTCCTCACCCGTGAGGACTATGCGAAGCCGAGCTATATCGCCTGCGGGAGCTTGTACGGAGAGCGGGGCGGGGAGATCCTGCGCGATGCCGCCACCGAGCTGCTCGAGCGGCTGGCCGCTCCCGTGTCCCGCAGCTGATGCGCGCGCTAGGGGGCGAGGGAGCGGGCGAGCGCCGACTTCTTGCGGGCGGCCGTGTTGCGGTGGATGATGCCGCGGGTCACCGCGCGGTCGAGGACGCGGATGGCCTCGAGCACGACCTCCTTCGATTGCGGGCTCTTCTCGGCGGCGGCCGTGCGCGCGGACTTCATGGCGGAGCGGATGGTGCTGCGCGCGCCGCGGTTGCGCAGGCGACGCTTCTCGTTCTGCTTGATCCGCTTCATGGCGGATCGCGTGTTGGCCACGGATGCTGTCCTCCCCTGATGGGACTTCGATGACGTGGACGTCGGACGCTCGAGCGCCGAGCGACAGTAGACCCTACCGTCCACCCTCGCGACTGTCAAGGACTATGTCCGCGTGAGCGACGCTCACCAGGACACGCGGCACGGCGTGGTGCGGGCCGTGGGCTCGATCGGACTGGCCACGCTCCTCAGCCGGATCCTCGGTTTCGTCCGCGACATGGTGGTGGCGCGCGCCTTCGGCGCCGGCCCGGTGACGGACGCCTTCTTCGTGGCCTTCCGCATTCCGAATCTCCTGCGGCGGCTCCTCGCCGAGGGGGCGCTGTCGACCGCCTTCGTCCCCGTGTTCACCTCGTCGCTCACCCATGACGGTCGGGCGGGGTTTCGGAGGATGCTCCGCGCCGTGACGGGTGCGACCGGTCTCGCCCTCTGCGTGGTCTCCGCCCTCGGCATGATCGCCGCGCCGTGGATCGTGCGCGTCATGGCCCCGGGCTGGAGCTCGGATCCGGCGCAGATCGGGCTCGCCTCGGATCTCACGCGGCTCATGTTTCCCTACCTGATCCTGGTGGGGCTGGCCTCCCTGGGCATGGCCGCCCTGAACGCGCATCACCGATTCTTCACCGCCGCGCTCGGGCCGGCCGTGCTGAACGTGACCATGATCCTGGCCGTGCTCGTCCTGGCCGCCCGGGTGGCCCCGCCCATCCTGTCGCTGGCCATCGGCGTCCTCGTGGGCGGGGCCGGGCAGTTTCTCGTCCAGCTGCCGGAGCTTCGCCGGCTCGGGGTGCCCCTCTGGCCCTCCGCCGAGTGGAAACACCCCGCCGTCCGCCTGATCGCGGGGCGCATGTGGCCCGCCGTCTTCGCGCTGGCCGCCGTGCAGGTGACCGTCCTCGTCAATACGTTGCTGGCTTCGCTCCTGCCGCCGGGCACCGTCTCCTATCTCTACTATGCCGACCGGGTCATGGAGTTCCCGCTGGGCGTCTTCGGCATTGCCCTGGCCACGGCTGCCCTGCCGAGCATGGCCGCGCAGGCGGCGCGCGGCGAGCACGCCGCGCTTCGCGATACCGTGAGCTTCTCGTTGCGACTCTCGGCCTTCATCGCCGTGCCCGCCGCCGTCGGCCTCTTGGCCCTCGGACATCCGATCGTGAGGCTTCTCTTCCAGCGCGGAGAATTCACGGCCGCCGATGCGATCTACACGGCGCAGGCGCTGGCCGGCTACGCGGTGGGGCTGCCCGCCTTCTCGACCACCCGCCTCGCCGCGCAGACCTTCTACGCTCTCGGCGATACGCGGACCCCCGTGTGGGCCGGACTCATGTCCGTGGCCGTGAATGTCGTGCTCGCCCTCGCCCTCATGTGGCCGCTCCAGCATGCCGGGCTTGCCCTCGCCTCCTCGCTCTCCGCCTATGTCAACCTCGCCCTGCTGTACTGGCTCTTGCGTCGTCGTCTCGGCGGACTGGGCAGCCGCGGAACGGCGCGGTCGCTCGCCCGCACGGCCCTCGCCTCGAGCGCGCTCTTGGCGTGGTGCCTGTGGGCGGGACCCCGACTGGACGCGCGGCCAGGCGCCGCATGGACGGCCGGCGCGCTCATCGTCGGCGTCTTGATCTTTGGCGGCGTTTCTGCCGCGCTCAGAGCGCCAGAGCTCCGTGCGCTTCGTCAGATCCTGCGCCGTCGCGGGCAAACCTTGCCCGCCACCGGCGACCGGTGATAAACTTCGACATGCCTCAGTGGTGGGCTGGGTGCGCCCCGGTCATGGCCCAGGCGGTTCGAAGGGGCCGGTACCGGGGCGTCGCTGTGTCTCAGCCCCTTCGAGCACGCCAACGCTCCTGCCGAAGGCCCTGAATGGACCCGGTTCACGATTTTCTCGCCGCCCTTCAGACAGAGCGGGGCGCCTCCCCTCACACGCTGGCCGCCTATCGGCGGGACCTGACGGGATTTGTCGGCTTTCTCGAGCGTGAGGGACGCGCGGTGGCCTCGGCCCGCGTGGGTGATCTGACAGAGTACCTGGCCGTGCTCCGGCGGCGAGGGCTGGGGGCACGCAGCACGGCCCGCCACCTTTCCGCCGTGCGCGGGCTCTACCGCTTCCTCCTCGGCAGCGGCGGGATACGGCGCGACCCCACCGAGCACCTCGAGGCGCCCCGGCCACCGCGGCGGTTGCCGCGCACGCTGTCGGTGGAGGACGCCGCGACCCTGGTCGAAGCCCCTGATCTCTCCGGTCCCGAGGGTCTGAGGGACCGGGCCATGCTCGAGCTCATGTATGCCGCGGGGCTTCGCGCCTCCGAGTGCTTGAGCCTCCGCATGGAAGATCTCAATCTCGCCGCGGGGTATGTGACGGCGACGGGGAAGGGCAGCCGCCAGCGGCTCGTGCCGGTGGGAGGGCAAGCCCTCCGCTGGGTCAATCGATATGTCGCCACGTCGCGCCCCGGCTTCGTCAAGCGCGGTGATCCCGGCCTCCTGTTCCTCAACCGCTACGGGCGGGCCCTCTCGCGCCAGGGACTCTGGGCCATGATGAAGCGGGCCGCGCGGCGGGCCGGCCTCCGCGCCTCCGTGTCGCCACATACCTTGCGCCATTCCTTCGCGAGCCACCTGCTCGAGCGGGGAGCCGACCTGCGCTCCGTTCAGGCCATGCTCGGCCATGCCGACATCTCGACCACGCAGATCTATACGCATCTGCCGTCGGCCGCCGTGCGCGCCATGTACCGCAAGTTCCACCCGCGGGCCGTGGGCAAGGCGAGCTGAGGCGATGGCCAGATCGCGGCATGCCTATCCGCAAGTCGACGCGCGGGCGAGCGGGCTCATGGATGGTCGCGTGGTGAGCCTTCCCAGTTCATGGACCGTCTCTCGCGCGCTGGAGGCGGTGCGCTCGGCGGGGGCCCAGGTTGCCCTGGCGAAGCCGTCGGCGGCGGCCTCGAGGAAAGATCTCGAGCGCGCGGCCTCGTGGCAGCTCGGGCGTCTTCGCTGGATGGACCTGGCCTATCCTCGGCTGCCCGTCATTGCCGCGAAGGCGCCGGAGGTCGCGGTCCGCCGACTGGTGGACGGCGGCGCGCCCATCGTGCTGATCCGAGAAGGCCGTCGCATCGTGGGCACGGTAGAGGCATCGACCATCTCGAGGCCGACGCCCTCGCTGGCCGCCCGGCTCGACCGCCTTCCCCGCTCCGATGGTCCGGACGATCCGGGGGAGAGCAGGCTCTGGGTCCTTCGCATGGCGGGAAAGCTCGGCGAGGCCCAGGGTCAGGCCGTCTTCGTCGTGGGCGGCTTCGTCCGCGATCTTCTCCTGGGCGGCGAGTCCTTCATGCCCGATCTCGATCTCGTGGTCGAAGGAGACGGGGTGGCGTTCGGGCGGCGGCTGGCCGACGAGACGGGCGGACACCTCGTGGTGCACGCCGCCTTCGGCACCGCCTCGCTCGAGGGTGGCGTCACTCCCGACGGCACGCGACTCGGGCGCATCGACATCGCGAGCGCGAGGCGGGAGCGATACGGCTGGCCTGGGGTATTGCCCGAGGTCAGCCCCGCCTCCATCGAGGAGGACCTGGGCCGGCGCGACTTCTCGGTCAATGCCATGGCCGTGGCTCTCTCGCCGTCGGCCTGGGGAAGGCTCCACGATCCTCACGGCGGTGAGCGCGATGTCCGGGAGCGGCGCCTCCGCGTCCTTCGCCCCCTGTCCTTCGTCGAGGACCCGACGCGAATCTTTCGAGCCGCACGATATGCCACCCGGCTTGGACTCAGACCCGATCAGGCCTTTCGCCGCGCCATGGCCCTGTCCCTTCGGCTCGACGCGTACCCGGCGATGTCGGGCCAGCGCCTCGTGGCCGAGATCGAGCTCATCATGGAGGAGCCCGACCCGTGGCGGGCCCTCCGCCTGCTCCTCGGCTGGGGCGCCTTCCGCCTCTGGGACGCAGGCTATCGGCCCACGCGCGCGAGCGGGACGAGACTCGGCGCCGCGGGGGCGCTCATGCGCTGGGCGCGCGGCGCCGGGGTGGCGCTGGACGCGACCGAGCTGGCGATCCTCACCCTGCTCTTCGAACAGCCGAAGCCGGTGGCGGACCGCTGTCTCAGGCGACTCGCGGTCCGGGACCCCGGGGCGCGCCTGCTCGATGCGGGACCGGCGCGACAGCTGGCGCGACGCCTCGATCGGGCCAGGCGGTTGCGTCCGAGCCAGGTCGCCGAGGCCTTGAGACCCGCCGCCCCGCCGGTTGTCCTGGGGGCCTGGCTCTGTGGTGGCCGGCTGGCCCGGCGGCGCATCGAGTGGTTTCTCCAAACGGGCCGTGGCGCGCGGCCCCTCTCCTCGGGGGACGACGTGATGGCGGCGGGCGTGCCGCGCGGGCCGCTGGTCGCTCAGGCGCTGGCCATGCTGAGAGACCTGAAGCTCGACGGGCGGGTGCGGACCCTGGATGACGAGCGGGCGACCACCGACAAGTGGCGACTGAGGAGTGGACGTTCGAGCCGAGACGGTGCCGACGAGCCGCAAGCGAGGAGACCGGCGAGGCGAGGGCTGAGATGAGCGTGGCAATTCGAGGTGAGCGCCGACGGCGCGAGGCGAGGGGTGGGTAGAATGCCACTGACGCGATAGAGTCATCACCACGAAAGGAGATCTCTGGTGACCCCGAAATTCATCTTCGTGACCGGCGGCGTCGTCTCGTCCCTGGGCAAGGGGCTGGCCGCCGCCTCCATCGGGTCGCTGCTCGAGGCCCGGGGCTTCCACGTCACCTTGCTCAAGATGGACCCGTACATCAACGTGGACGCGGGCACGATGAGTCCCTACCAGCACGGCGAGGTCTATGTCACCGACGATGGCGGCGAGACCGATCTCGACCTCGGGCACTACGAGCGCTTCACGGGGGCGCGGATGACCCGGGACAACAACATCACCACGGGCAAGGTGTACGGCACCGTGATCGAGAAGGAGCGTCGCGGCGACTACCTCGGCCGCACGGTCCAGGTCATCCCGCACATCACCGACCAGATCAAGGCCTCCATCCGCAAGGTCGCCTCGGGCGTGGAGGTGGTCATCGTGGAGATCGGCGGCACCGTGGGCGACATCGAGGGTCTGCCCTTCCTGGAAGCCGTCCGCCAGTTCAAGAAGGACGTGGGCAAGGACAATGTGATCTACGTCCACCTGACTCTGGTGCCCTTCATCAGCGCGGCGGGCGAGCTCAAGACCAAGGCGACCCAGCACTCGGTCAAGGAGCTGCGCGCCATCGGTATCCAGCCCGACGTGCTCCTCTGCCGTACCGACAAGGAGCACCCCCTCACGCCCGGGACCAAGTCCAAGATCGCCCTCTTCTGCGATGTCGAGGAAGAGGCGGTGGTGGCCGCGCGGGACGTGGACACGATCTACGAGGTGCCGCTCGCCTTCTTCGAGCAGGGGCTCGACGAGAGCATCATCAGGATGCTCGGGCTGCCTCAGCGGCCCGCCGATCTCGGGCGCTGGGAGGAGATCGTCCGCCGGGTGAAGGCGCCGCGGAGCCGCGTCCGGATCGGGGTGGTGGGCAAGTACATCGAGATCAAGGACGCCTACAAGAGTCTCTACGAGGCATTGACCCATGGCGGCATCGCTCACGAGGCCGCGGTGGACCTCGCCTGGGTCGACGCGGAGAGGCTCGAGCGCGAGGGGGTGGCGGGCCATGTCGCCGGCCTCGACGGCATCCTCGTCCCCGGGGGCTTCGGCGATCGCGGGATCGAGGGCAAGATCCAGGCGATCCGATACGCGCGAGAGGGCAAGGTCCCGTATTTCGGCATCTGCCTGGGCATGCAGTGCGCGGTGATCGAGTATGCCCGCCACGTCTGCGGCCTCGCCGGCGCGAATTCCACGGAGTTCAATCCCACCCCCACCCACAACGTGATCGACCTCCTGCCCGAGCAACGAAGCATCACCGACAAGGGGGGAACGATGCGGCTGGGGCTCTACCCGGTGGTCCTCGCGGAGGGCAGCGGCGCCTCGCGCGCGTACGGGCAGGGGGTGATCCAGGAGCGTCACCGCCACCGCTACGAAGTCAACAATGACTACCTGCACACCCTGGAGAAAGGCGGTCTCAAGATCTCGGGCATCTGGGCGGAGAAGCAGCTCGTGGAGATCATCGAGCTGCCCGATCATCCGTGGTTCGTGGCCGGCCAGTTCCACCCGGAGTTCCTCTCCAAGCCGTGGGCGCCGCATCCGCTCTTCGCCGCCTTCATCCGCGCGGCCCTGGATCACCAGGCCATGACCCATCAGGCCAGGACATGACGGCGGCGTCTACGGACACGCGCCCGGTCACGGTGGCCGGGGTGACCATCGGCGGCGGGGCGCCCCTCGTCCTCATCGGCGGCCCCTGCGCCATCGAGGACGAGCGGCACGCCCTCATGATGGCCGAGCGACTTCAGCGCATGACGGGGGCGGCCCGCGTGCCCTTCATCTACAAATCGTCCTACGACAAGGCCAATCGATCGTCGGTCCACTCGTACCGGGGACCCGGGCTCAAGGAGGGGCTGCGCATCCTGGCTCGGGTCAAGGAGACGAGCGGCCTGCCCGTCCTTTCCGACGTGCATGATGTCTCCGAGGTCGGACCGGCCGCCGAGGTGCTCGATGTGCTCCAGGTCCCGGCATTCCTGTGCCGGCAGACGGATCTGCTCCTGGCCTGCGGCGCCACGCGCAAGCCCGTCAACGTGAAGAAGGGGCAGTTCCTGGCCCCGCGAGACATGGGCAATGTGGTCGACAAGATCCGCTCCACGGGCAATGAGGCGATCCTGCTCACCGAGCGCGGGACGTCCTTCGGTTACAACAATCTCGTGGTGGACTTCCGCGGGCTGCCCATCATGCGGGCCTTCGGCTATCCGGTGATCTTCGACGCCACTCATGCCGTCCAGCTGCCGGGAGGGGCAGGGGACCGCTCGGGCGGGGAGCGGCAGTACGTGCAGGCCCTGGCCCGGGCCGCCATCGCGGTGGGGGTGGACGCGCTCTTCATGGAGATTCACGAGGATCCCGACCGCACCTTGCCCGATGGGCGGCCATTGTCGGACGGGCCGAACATGCTGCGCCTCGACGACCTGCCGCGGCTCCTCGACGAGCTCGCGGCCATCAGCCATGGACTCGGGAAGGGAGGCCCGTGATCGATCGGGTTCGGCTCCTGGCCATGGCCGATCGGGTGCTGCGGCTCGAGGCGGAGAGCGTGGCCTCCCTGCGCGAGCGGCTCGACGAGCGATTCGTGCGGGCCGTGGAGCTGATGCACGGCTGCCGGGGCCGCGTGATCGTCACGGGCATCGGCAAGAGCGGCATCATCGGGCGCAAGATCGCCGCCACTCTCGCGAGCACGGGGACGCCCGCGTATTTCCTGCATCCCGCCGAGGGTGTCCACGGCGATATCGGGATGATGGCCAGGGAAGACATGGTCCTGGCCCTCTCCAACTCGGGTGAGACCGACGAGGTGCTCGCCGTGCTCTCCGCCATCAAGCGCCTGGGTGTCCCTCTCGTCGTGCTCACGGGCAGCGTGAGCTCGACGCTCGCCCGCCAGGCCGACGTGGCCCTGGACGTGGGGGTGGGCGAGGAGGCGTGCCCGATGAACCTGGCCCCCACCTCGAGCACGACGGCGGCCCTGGCCATGGGCGATGCGCTCGCCATGGCCCTCCTCGACCTGCGGGGGCTGCGCCCCGAGGACTATGCGGCGCTCCACCCGCGCGGGGCCCTGGGCTGGAAATCGCTCTTCCGCGTGCGCGACCTGATGCACACGGGCGATGCCGTGCCCGTGGTCCGGGACAGCGCGACCATGAAAGAGGCCATCGAGGAGATGAATGCCAAGCGGCTCGGCATGACCACGGTGGTAGATGCAGCGGGTCGTCTCCTCGGCGTGATCACGGACGGCGACCTGCGGCGCCAGCAGCTCGCCCACGGCACCCTCCTCGACCGGCGTGCGGGCGAGTGCATGACGCCCGATCCGAAGCGGATCGGGCCCGATGAGCTCGCGGCGCGGGCGCTGTCCCTCATGGAGGGTGTGATCACGAGCCTCATCATCACCGACGAGAGTGGCCGCCCGGCCGGGGTGATCCACGTCCATGACATTCTGCGCGCGAAGATAGTGTGAGGGCGAAGTCCCCGTCCTCCGCCGCGCGAATCCGGCTGCTCGTCCTCGACGTCGACGGGGTGCTCACGGACGGAACGCTCGTCTTCGGCTCCTCGGGCGAGGAGACCAAGCGCTTCCACGTGCGCGATGGCTACGCGATCCAGAGGGCCCGGAGCGCCGGACTCGAGATCGCGGTGATCTCGGGCCGCGCGTCGCCCTCCGTCACGCGTCGGATGACGGAGCTCGGCGTGGCCGAGGTGCACCAGGGGGTGGACGACAAGGCCGAGGTCTTCCGCGGCATCCTGTCGCGGCTGCGCCTCGAGCCCTCGGCCGCCGCGGTCATGGGCGACGACCTCCCCGACCTCCCGCTCCTGCGGCTCGCGGGCCTGGCCCTCGCGCCCGCCGATGCCGTGGCGGAAGTGAAGCGCACTGTCGGCTGGGTTTCCAGATTCGATGGGGGGCATGGGGCTGTCAGGGAAGCTATTGAAATGCTGCTCCGAGCGCGGAAGGCCTGGCCGCCTAAATAGATAGGCTTTTGGCTCTTGCCTTTCGTGTTTGCCACAGTAGGTGCTCTATGCTAGCGTGGTCCCGAACTTGCATATGCAAAAGACCGCCGCCGGCATCCTGGTTGGAGTTGTTCTCTTCGTTACAGTCGTGATCGGTGTCCTCATCGTCAAGGGACATCGGGCCGCGCGGCCACCGGCTGATATCGTCCCTGCCCAGTCCGATCAGCAGATCAAGGAGATTCACCTCCAGGAGGACGCCAAGAGCGGCTATCGCTGGAGTCTGGACGCCGAGCAGGCGGATTCCTACGAGAGCACCGGGAAGACGCTCCTCCGCAAAGTCGTGATCGGCATCGAGGAGCCAACCCGGAAATGGACGATCACCGGTGACGAGGGCGATCTCATTCAGCAAACGCGCGACGTCGAGCTGCGCGGCCACATCGTGCTCGTCTCGAGCGATGGACTGAGACTCGAGACGACGCGCCTTCTCTGGAGCAGCTCCGAGAGCCGTGCCTGGACCGAGGAGCCCGTCACCGTGTACCGCGCGGGGGTCGTCGTCACGGGCAGCGGCCTCGACACGCGACCGTCCGAAGAAGTCACGGTCATCCGCGGTCCCGTGCGGGCGACCTTTGCGGGCGTCAAGGGCGGCGCCCGGCCAGTCGCCTCGGCGCCCGCCAGTTCGCAGACCGGGCGAGCGAGGCCATGAGCCTCGGCCGGACGGCGGCGATGGTCGGCATGCTCGCCCTGGGGGCGCTTGTCCTCGCGGGATCGACGGGGGCCCAGCCGGCCGCGCCCAAGGCACCTCCGGCGGCCTCGTCCTCCCCCAATGGCAAGAATGCGCCGGTGACCGTGAACTCCGACACCCTCGAGAGTCTCCAGAAAGAGGGACTGGCCGTCTTCAAGGGCAATGTGGTGGCGCGTCAGGATAATTCCACCCAGTATGCCGACCGGATGGAGGTGTACACGGACGCCAAGACCCGGAGCATCGAGCGCGTGGTGTCGACGGGCAATGTCAGGATCATCACGCGCGACTGCCGCATGGGCACGGCCAATCGGGCCGAGTACTACGACGCCGAGCAGCGGGTGGTGCTGATCGGCAATGCGCGGGTCTGGCGCGAGGACAATATCGTGACGGGCGAGCGGATCACCATCTATCTCGCCGAGGACAGGAGCGTGGTCGAGGGCGGCAAGCAGGAGAGAGTCAAGGCCATCTTCTATCCCTCGGCCCAGGATCGGCCCAAGGCGGACATGAAGGCAGGGCCCGGTGGCCCCGTCTGCCCATGAGATCAGCCGCCGCACGGAGCCTTTGACTTGGAAGGACTCATCGCGCAGAACTTGAGGAAGCGCTTTAGGAATCGCCTCGTGGTGGATCGTGTCACGCTGGACATCCAGCGAGGCGAGGTGGTGGGGCTGCTGGGGCCCAATGGCGCCGGCAAGACGACGTCCTTTTACATGATCGTGGGGCTGCTGCGCGCGGACGGCGGACGGATATTCCTGGAGGGGCGTGAGGTGACCGACTTGCCCATGTACAAGCGGTGCCGGCTGGGCATGGGGTATCTGCCCCAGGAGTCCTCCGTGTTTCGCAAGCTCACGGTGGAGGAGAACCTGCTCGCCATCCTCGAGACGCTGGATCTGAGCCACCATGAGCGGCGCGCGCGTCTCGAGGAGCTCCTGGGCGAGCTCGACCTCACTCCGCTCGCCGGCCACAAGGCCTTCACCCTGTCGGGGGGCGAGCGCCGCCGGCTGGAGATCACGCGGGCCCTCGTGACCAATCCCCACTATCTCCTGCTCGACGAGCCTTTCACGGGCATAGACCCCATCGCCATCGGCGATATCCAGGAGATCGTGGGCCGCCTCAAGGAGCGCGGCATCGGTGTCCTCATCACCGACCACAATGTGCGCGAGACGCTCGCCATCACGGACCGTGCGTATATCCTCCACAACGGCAAGATCCTGGCCTCCGGAACGGCGGCGGAGCTGGCGCAGAACCCCCGGGCCCGCGAGATCTATCTCGGCGAGAAATTCTCCCTTTGATGCGACCCACGACGCGACCCACGACGCACCCCATGCGAGCCTGACCCATGCGTCTTTCTCTCCGCACGACCCAGCGGGTGGTGATGACCCCACTGCTCCAGCAGGCCATCCAGCTCCTGCAGCTGTCCACCCTCGAGCTCGAGCAAGTCGTCCGCAAGGAGCTCGAGGAGAATCCCCTTCTCGAGGAGTTGCCCGAAGAGAAGCAGGAGGTGGACGGCGAGACTCCCGCGGCCACCTCCGCGGATGGCACGGATCTCCCGCCCACGCCCGCCCCCGCCGAGCCGGCGTCCAAGGAAACCTCGACGGTGGACGAGGAGCGCGCCGACGATCTGCCCTTCGACCTGACCTCGGCCGTCTTCGATCAGCAGGACGAGCGGACGCCCGTCTCCACGGAGGAGCGCGAGGATCTGCCCTTTGAGAACCTGGGACGCACGGCCACCTCGCTCGCCGAGCATCTGGAGGAGCAGCTGCGGCTGGCCACGGATGACCCGCGCATCGTCGCCATCGGCGAGGCCATCATCGGCAACCTCGACGAGGACGGCTATCTCCGCGCCGAGGTGGACGAGATCGCCAAGGGGATGGGGGTGACGGCCGAGGAAGTCGAGGTCGCCCTCCGCATCGTCCAGGGGTTCGATCCGACCGGGGTGGGGGCGCGGAGCGTGCAGGAGTGTCTGCTCCTCCAGCTCACCGCCGACGCCGAGCCCGATCCCGTGTCCGTCGAGATCGTGGAGAAGCATTTCGAAGACCTCGAGCGCCGGCGCTACGCGGACATCGCGCGGACGCTCAAGCTCTCCCTCGACCGGATCATGGAGTCGGTGGAGGAGATCCAGGGGCTCGAGCCCAAGCCCGGCCGGCGCTTCTCGCCCTCCGAGCAGCGGTACATCGCCCCCGACGTGTCCATCCACAAGGTGGGCGACGACTA
>DASYTI010000178.1 GCA_036002485.1 Candidatus Methylomirabilota bacterium
GTCCTGCTGGAGCACCTCGAGCATGCAGGAGCGCGCGATGCGCGCGATGAGGGCCGACTGGTTGAAGCCGAGGGAGAGCGCGGGCAGCACCATGTACCGGAGGCCGGCTACCGGGTCGCTGAAGATCGAGACATAGCCCGCGGCGGGCAGCCAGCCGAGCCGCACCGCGAAGAAGTAGATGAGGTTGAGGGAGAGCCAGAATCCCGGAATGCAGACGCCGAGCAGGGAGATGAACATGAGCGCGCGGTCCCACGGCGAGCCGCGGTAAGCGGCCGCGATCGTGCCGGACGGCACGCCGATGATCACGGCCACGAGGAGGGCCATGGTGGTGAGGACGAGAGTCGGCTCGGCGCGCTCCCACAGCGCCTGCGTCACGGGCCGGTCGAGGAAGTACGATTGCCCGAGATCACCGCGCAGGATGCGCGCGTAGAAGCCTAGCAGCTGGTCATAGATGGGCCGGTCGAGCCCCAGGCCCTGTCGGGTCTTCTCGATCTGGGAAGGCGTGGCGTCCGGGCCCAGCATGACGGAGACGGGATCGCCCGGGATCAGGTGGATGAGCAGAAACACGACGGTGACCACCACGGCCATCACGGGCAGGAGGGCCAGGACCCGTCGGACGAGGTAAGGCCCCACGCATTACTTCTCCAGCCAGACGTTGTAGAAGCGGATGCGCTCGGTCTTCTCGTTGAAGCCCTTCATCGTGTTGCGGATCGCGCGGAGCCCAAAGAGGTCGCCGTAGCGGATCACGGGCACCTTCTCGTAGAACTGGCGCGTCTGCTGCTCCCAGAGGGCGAAGCGCTTCTTCTGGTCCGTCTCCCGGGCCAGCTCGGCTTGAATGCGGAGGATGTCCTCGTCGGTGGTCCAGCCCGGCCAGTGCGGGGTGAGAAAGACGGTGTGCGTCGGATCATAGAAGGCCCCGATGCCCGTGGTGAAGGCGTCGTACTCTTTTGAATTATTGCGCCGTTTGACCAGAGTCGCCCAGTCCACCACCTGGAGGTCGATATTGAAGCCCACGTCCTCGAGCTGCTGTTTGGTCAGGATGGCGAAGTCGTACATCCACTTGTATTCCTGCGTGGTCATGAAGCGGATGGGCTCCTTCTTGTAGCCGGCCTCCTGGAGGAGCCGCTTGGCCTTGTCCTTGTTCCGCTCGTTCCACGGCAGCCCGGAGAGCTTGGTGTGCCACGCCGGGATCTCGACCATGAGCAGACTCGAGTCCATGCGGTAGAACTCGGCCTTGCCCCCCGCCACGTTCTTCATGATCGGCTCGATGTCGATGGCGGCCTGCCAGGCCTGGCGCAGCTTCTGGTTCGTCATCAGGCCTTCCTTCTTGTTGAAGACCGCGACGAGCCAGTAGTAGGGCTTGGACACGATGGGACGAGCGTTTGCGGACTTCTTGAGGCGGTCATAGGAGTCCAGGTTGAGGTCGTCGGCGAAGTCCAGCTCGCCCGTCTCCACCTGGGCCACGCGGGTCGCCACCTCGGGCACGGGGATCCAGCGGATCTCGTCCACGTAGGCGGTCTTGCCCCCGCCATAGCCATTCGGCTTCTCGTTGCGCGACTTGTACTCGTCGAAGCGGACCATCCGGATGTATTGATCAGGCTTCCAATCGGCAATCTTGAAGGGTCCGGTGCCGATCCACTCGGTCGCCTTCTGCTCAGGGGGGAACTTCTCGGCGATCTCCTTCGGGTAAATGGCTCCGAAGTTGTTCGGCACCGCGAGCGAGATGAGCACGATGGCCGACTTCTCCTTGAGCCGCATCTCCACCGTGTACTTGTCCACGGCCTTGAACTCCGCCACCTGGGCGAAGAGCGTCTTGCCATAGATCGACTGCTTCCCCCAGCGGCCGAGCGAGGCGACGACGTCCTCGGAGGTCATCTCCTTGCCGTTGTGGAACTTGACGCCCTGGCGAAGCTTGAAGGTGTAGACGAGGCCGTCCTTGCTGACGGTATGGCCCTCCGCCAGCATGGGGATGGGCCGGTTGCTGGAGTCCAGGCTGTACAGCCCCTCGTAGACGTGATTGGTCAGCGTCTCGGTGATGCTGGCGGTGGTCCAGTGGGCGTCGAGGGCGGGCGGCTCTCCGAGATTGCCCACCCGGATGACGCCGCCCTTGGTCTGCGCCTGGGCCGCCGAGGCCAGAGCGGCGATCCCGAACAGGATGGCCATGCTTGCCGTGAGGAGCCGCCGAGGCGAACCGGATCGCGTCATACCGCCACCTCCATCGAGGGAATGCGTACGGACAGGTGCCGTGACTTTGCCCTGATGCGGCGGGCTTGTCAACGGCACAACCCGAGTGCCCGTGAGGAGGCAGGAGGTGGTAGAACTTCGAGCCGAGACGCTGCCCGCCCTTCGAGCTGAGCGGCTGCCCCCGGACCGTCGCGAGGCGAGAGCTGAATTGATTCCGTAGGCGAGGCAGTTCGAGCTGAAGGGCGAAGCCCTGAGGCGAGGGCTGAGTAGATCAGCGGCGAGGCGAGGGCTGAATAAAGACGGGAAAAACAGCGCCGCGCCGGGAGGGCTCTCGACCTCTCCGGCGCGGCGGGTGGATTCCAGCGTGGCGTTACGGAACGGTGATGGTGGTGCCGTCGCCGTTGGCGGTGACGGAGAACGTGCCCGTGGTGCTCGAGGTATAGGTGTAGGTACCCGACCAAGCAGGCGAGCCACCCGGGGGAGGCGTGGGGATTCTGGCCATGAAGGGTCCGGCGGTCTGGCCGAGGCCGTTCGTGGTCGCCTGGGTGAGGTCTGTCATGGCCGCGGGCAGCGCGCCAATGTGGGCTGTGAACATGCTGATGGCCGAGCCCAGCGTGCGCGAATCGGCCTGGGCCTTGGCTACGCGGGCGCGGGTCTGCACGTTGGCGTACAGCGGAATCGCGATGGCCGCGAGGATGCCGATGATGGCCACCACGATCATCAGCTCGATGAGCGTGAAGCCGCGCTGGTTACCCAGCGCCTTCCTCTTCGTGTGCCAGAAACTCAACATGGGTTCCGTCTCCTTTGAGAGTTTGTGCTGCTCTGAAATGTTTGAGATCAAGCTAACCATCATGCCCTTCGTGATTGCACGCTCGGTGCCAAGCGGCGGCTGCGGCCTCTGTCAGCATGCTGACGCCGCAAAGCCCGGAATTTGGGCGACGGGCGCTCGTGTTTTTGCTCAGGGGGCTCCAACGGACGGGCGCGGGCTTTCTGGGCGTCACGGAGGCGACAGGCTGACGACATCCTGTGCCGCCCGGTTGACAATCCGCGACCCACTCTTGATCCGGGCCTGCAGGCGGCTCAAAAAGGTCCAGATGCGAGGCAGCGCCCCGCCGTTCGAGTTGAGCGGCGGCCATCGGCCGACGCGAGACGAGGGCTGCGTCGATCCGCAGGTGAGGCGTACTCTCTGTACGTTGAACCTGCTGCCGAGGGCGCCGTCTTATGATTGGCTAGGTGTGAATGACCTTGGCTGAGCGGTTAGGCCTCTTCGCGCAAGCGCTCATCGCCGCAGATGGGCCTTTTTCAGCCGCCTGCTTAAGGGAAGATCTGGCGGTAGGTGAATCGTGCGCGCTCGCCGGCGCCCGCGAAGCGGGCATTGTAGTCGCGGGTCATGGCCTTGAGCGTGTCCGACTGGACGAAGTCCTGGAGGGCCGCCTCGGATTCGAATTCGTAGACCACCATGTACTGCCAGGGCTCGGCGCCCGCATGGTCGCCTTCGAGGGCGATGGCGGCATAGCGGCGCATGGCGAGGCAGCCGGGCACGCGCGCCGCCTCCGACGCCCGCTGGGTGTTGTACCACTCGTTGAAGGCGGCCTCCCGCTCCGGCGCGATGGTCGCCTTGACCACGAAGATGGCCGGGCGGGTCCCCTCCACCTCTACCTGGACGTCAGGTGAGGCCAGAGCGCCTCCGCGCCCCGCGCGGCGACCTCTCGCCCCAGCTCGAGCGACCAGTGACTCTCCCCCCCGAACTCCGCGCGCCAGGACCAGAGGCGCCGCGTGACGAAGTGGAGCGAGTGCTCGTAGGTGAAGCCGATGGCCCCGTGACACTGATGCGCGATGCCCGCGCCGAGGCCCGCGGCCTCGCCGACGCGAATCTTGGCCACGGCGATCTCGAAGGCCGGCTCGCCCAGGTTCCCCGCCCCGCGGGCATCCATGACCCCAAAGGCGTGCTGCGCCGCCATCCCGGCCGCCGCCGTGTGGCCGGCGAGAAGGGCGAGCTGATGCTGGATGGCCTGGAAGGAGGACAGGGTGCGCCCGAACTGGCTCCGCTCCGTCACGTACTTGACCGACTGGGCGAGGAGGTACTCGAGGCCGCCCGCCATCTGGGCCGCTCGCGCGAGCGCGCCGAGCTGCCAGAGCATGCTTGCCGGCGGCCCGGAAGCCGCGGCCACCACGGTCGCCGCGTGCCACGTCAAGGTATCCCGCGGCTCGAGGGCGAGATTGACGTCTTCGTCGACGGCGGCGCCCGAACGCGCGACGAGGGCGATCATGGGCCGGCCCTCGTCCTCGGCGGCCACCACCACGTGCTCCGCCTGCCGTCCCCAGGGCACGCGCGGCGCCGAGCCGTCGAGCCGAAAGCCATTGCCGTCTCGCGCCAGCGTCAGACGCGAGTGGAGCGAGGATGGGGCCACCGTGAGCGGTCCCATGGGCACATCGAGTCCGCTCTGGGCGAGGAGCCAGCCGCCCATCATGGTCTCGGCGATCGGCAGAGGGACGGCATGACGCCCGGCCGTGGTCAGGACCACGTGCGCGTCCGACCAGCTGCCGCCCGCGCCGCCGCGCGACTCGGGCACCTGGGGCAGGGTGAGGCCATTCTCTTCGACCTGCCGCCACAGGGCCTCGGGCCATGTTCCCTTCTCGGCCGATTCCTGAAGCTGCGGCGTGACCTGCGCGGTGAAGAGCCGAGTGCACGTGTCTGCGAGGATGGTGCGGAGCTCCTTACCCTCACGCGTGCTCATCGCAGCCCCAAGCCGCGGGCGATGATGCCGCGGAGCACTTCGCGCGTGCCTCCGCGGAGCGAAAAGGAGGGCGCGTGCTGGACGAGATAGCCCAGCGTGCGCTCGAACTGGCTGCCTGAGCCCAGCCGGGGTTCGACACCGAGCAACGCGTGAACCGTTTCCGGGATCTCCTGCTCGAAGCCCGTGCCGACATCCTTCACGACGGCGGCCTCCAGGTTCGGGTTCTGCCCAGCCTGCAGCATGCCGGCCACCGAGAGCGACATCTGGCGGAGCGTGATGAGGTGCGCGGTCAGCCGGCCGATCACCACGGCGGCGCGCTCCCCCGGCTCGCGCCCCGCCTCCCGGATGAGCTCCATGATGAGCCGGATGGAGGACAGATAGCGCTCGGGGCCGCTACGCTCGAAGGCGAGCTCGGTGCTCACCTGCCTCCATCCCTCGCCCTCCTTGCCCACGAGCATGTCGTCGGGCACGAAGGCGTTCTCGAAGTGCACCTCGTTGAAGTGATGACCGCCCGCCAGGTCGATGATGGGCCGGATACGGATGCCGGGGGACTTGAGATCCACGAGGAACTGCGAGAGCCCCTCGTGCTTCTTGTCCGGCACCACCTTGGTCCGGAAGAGCGAGATGGCATAGTCCGAGATATGCGCATTGCTCGTCCAGATCTTGGTGCCGTTGACGCGATAACCGCCCTCGACATGCTCGGCCCTCGTGCGGATCGAGGCGAGATCCGAGCCCGAATCGGGCTCGCTCATGCCGATGGCGAAGGCCAGCTCGCCCTTGGCGATGCGCGGAAGAAAGCGCTGCCGCTGCTCCTCGGTCCCGAAGCGCAGGAGCAGGGGACCGCTCTGGCGGTCGGCGACCCAGTGGGCGGAGACGGGTGCGCCCGCGGCCAGGCATTCCTCGAGCACGACATAGCGCTCCAGCGCGGTCCGCTCGTGGCCGCCGTACTTCTTCGGCCACATCATCCCGATCCAGCCGCGGGCCCCGAGCCGGCGCGAGAACTCGCGGTCGAAGCCGCCCCAGGAGAGCGCGCGCTTGGAGCTCGACGCGCCCCCCAGAGCTTCACGAAGAAATTCGCGGACCTCGGCGCGCAGCGACTGCGCTTCGGAGGGCAGCTCGCACAGGTCGAAGTTGAACGTGGGCATCGGTTCTCTTTCCTCGCTTCCCCTTCGCGGCCTTCGCGATGGCGGCGATCTTGTCGGCGAAGTTGATCTGGCTGTCGTCCTCGGGCTCGTACCCGATCTTCGCGCGGGCGTTGGCGATGCTCCAGAAGCGGTGCGTATTGCCGCTGATGCCGTAAATGATGAGGAAGGGTACCCCGTGCTCGTCGGCGATGTTCTTCGTCTCCACCATGCGGATTGCCTGCTGGACTTGATCGCGCCGCGACAGGTAGGCCCCCAGGGCCCGGTGCATGATCTTGATGTCGCCGGGCTTGACGTGGTCGATATCGTCGTCGCGAGGACCGCCGATCCGCCACTGGACGACCTCGAGCTTGCGGCCCTCCACCTTGCCGGTGGCAAAGACGAAGCCCAGGAGCTCGTAGGCGGCCTTGGCCCAGCCATACCAGTTGTCCGAGCGGGGCGGCATCTCCGGCGTGACCATCTCCATCTTGCCCGCCCAGATGAGGCGCTCGTAGTAGTCGGCCGCGTGGTTGGAGCTGCACACCACCACGCGCCGCACACCCTCCTCGAGGGCGGTCCGGTAGACGTTGTAGGCCAGCGTCACGTTGTCGTGCTCGGCCCAGAACTTGGCCTCGCCATTGTCCTGCCAGGTGGTGGCGTCCAGTCCGGGCGCCCTGACATAGCCGCAGTGGATGACGGCATCGGCGCCCTTGAAATGCTTCCGGTAGGCATTGCGGTCACGCCGGGTCAGGTCGGCAACCACGATGCCGGGGACGGCCTTGCCGGCCCTGGTGGTCTTCCGCACGTCGATGGGGACGAGCTCCCAGCGGTCCGAGAGCTCCGTGAACATGCGCTGGGCGACATATCCCGCCGCTCCCGTCAGAACTACGCGTCGCTTGGCCACGATCTTCTCCTCGTCAAGACTGCCCCCTCACCCACTCAGCCCTCACCTCGTCGCTCGAGGCGAGCTTCTCAGTTCGAACTGCGACCCTCTCTCCGATGGGGGAGAGGGATGAGGGTTAGATGTAGACGCCCTTCATCTGGGCTTCGGGATAGCGCGAGCCGGCGGCGGCGCCGGGGGGCATGGCTTCGTTGATCCGCGCCAGATCATCCTTGGACAGGCTGATCGACAGCGCCTCCACGTTCTCTTCGAGGTATGAGCGCCGCTTCGTCCCCGGAATGGGCAGGATGTCCTCCCCCTGAGCGAGGAGCCAGGCCAGCGCCAGCTGGGAGGGCGTAGCGCCTTTCTCCCGCGCGATCTCCTCGATGCGGCGGACGAGCCCGAGGTTGTGCTCGAGATTCTGATCCTGGAAGCGCGGGTGCTGCCGGCGGCGATCATCTTCCGGAATATCGCCGGCCTGCTTGATCCGGGCGCTCAGCAGACCCCGCCCGATGGGCGAGTAGGCGATGAAGGAGATGCCGAGCTCGCGGCAGGCGGCGATCGTGTCCTCGGCGGGCTGGCGATAGAGCAGCGAGTACTCGCTCTGGACGGCGCTGATCGGATGGACGGCCTGGGCCCGCCGGATGGTCTCGGGCGCCGCCTCGGACAGCCCGAGATAGCGGACCTTGCCGCGCTCGATGAGCCGCGCCATGCCGCCCACCGTGTCCTCGATGGGGACCTTCGGGTCGACCCGGTGCTGGTAGTAGAGGTCGATCACGTCCACGCCCAGGCGCTTGAGGCTCGCGTCGCAGGCTTCCGCGACGTAGGCGGGCCGCCCGTCCACGAGGTTGCCCTTGCCGTCCGGGCTCCGCACCTGGCCGAACTTGGTGGCCACGAGCACCCGGTCGCGCTTGCCTTTGATGGCGCGCCCGAGCAGCTCCTCGCCCTGCCCCCAGCCATACATGTCCGAGGAGTCGAGATGGTTGATCCCGAGATCGAGGGCGCGGTGGATGACGCCGATGGATTCCTGGTCATCGCTCTTGCCATAGGTGCCGGACATGGACATGAGCCCGAGTCCGATGGACGAGGCGTGGAGGCTGCTCTTCCCCAGCTTGCGCATCTGCATCATTTGGGCTCCTTGAAGTCGAGGGCGTTCACGAGATTGGCGGCGGCGGCATCGCGCGCGCCGAGCGGGGCCAGCTGGTGGCGCCACTCGATGAATTTCAGGATGGCGGTGGTGTCGTACGTGGTGTGGTCCACGGCGCCGCGCCGGGAGAAGGGCGACACGACGATGCTCGGCACGCGCGCGCCGGGCCCCCAGCGGTCCACCACGGGCGGCGGCACATGGTCCCAGAAGCCGCCGTTCTCATCGTGGGTCATGATGATGACGGTGCCCTTCCAGGCCGGACTCCGCTGGATGCGCCGCACGAGGTCGGTGGCGTGCTGCTGGCCCCGCGCGATATCGGCATAGCCCGGATGCTCATCGTCGGCCCCGATGGGCTTGACGAAGGCCACCGCGGGCAGCCGGCCCGCGGCCACGTCGGCGAGGAAATCCTTTTCGTCCCTGAGATGCTCCGCCCGTGCCGCCGTGCCGTCGCCGAACTGGCGAAAGTACGCGAAGGGCTGATGGTGGAACTGGAAGAGCCGGTCCGGGTTCCCGGCCAGGGCGTCATTCCAGCCGCCCGAGTACCAGGCCCAGCTCACGCGCGCGTCGCTCAGCCGGTCCCCGATGGTGGGCAGGGTCTGCGGCGGCACGCGGCGGTCGGGCGCGACATTGGCAGGGTGCGGCTGATACGTGCTGAAGGCCGTGTTGACCACGAACCCGTCGGGCGTGACCTGACCGTCCTTGATCAGCATGCCGTTGGCGTCGAGCTGCGCCCGGACCTCCACGGGCGCCTCCCGCCACACCGGCGTGCAGGCGCACACGAGCCAGAAATGGTTGAGGAAGGAGCCGCCAAAGGCCGCGTGGTGGAAGCGGTCGAGCAGCGTGAACTCCTTGGCCAGCGCCCAGGTGGCAAGCTTCGAGCCGTCGTAGTGGCCCATGACCAGTCCCGCCGCGTCGCTCCAGGCCACGAACTTGTCCATCCGCCCGCCATTGATCTGGTGCTGCTGCTGGTAAAAGCGGTGGACCAGGTCGCCCGTCTTCTCACCTGGCGGCACGAACCAGTCGATCAGAAATGGGGCGTTGGGCAAATCGGGCGGGAAGCGCAGATCCGGCGCGGGCGGGCGCTTGGAGGTGTCGATGGGCTGCGGCAGGCTGCGGTAGACGCGACCGTCCCTGTCCACCTGCGGGGGCGCCGAGCGCGAGTTGCTGAGCCCGTCGGCGCCGGGGAAGAGTCCGAAGACATTGTCGAAGGAGCGGTTCTCCTGAAAGATGACCACGATGTGGTCGATGCGCTCCCGCGGGTCGCCGGAGGCCTGACGCTCGGGCGGGGAAGTGGCGCAGGCGGCGAGGACGGCCGCCGCGGCCACGAGAGCCCACCGAAGCATATCGAGGTCTCCCCTCTCGCCCTAGCCTGGATTATTCATGAAGGAGATTCTCTCCTCGTACGGCCCCCTCACCCTGCCCTCTCCCCCGCGGCGGGGGAGAGGGATGAGAACACTCTCGCCACGCCGCTCTCTTCATTCTCATCCCTCTCCCCCAGTGGGGGAGAGGGCAGGGTGAGGGGGTCAGGTGTCCGTGCATAATCCAGGCTAGGGGAAGTCGGGCGGAGGGACGAAGGCCTGGAACTCGCGCTCGAGCAGCCGCGCCATGTGTATGCAGGTGCGGTCCCCGTATTGCGGCCCGATGATCTGGACCCCGACGGGCAGCCCCGACTTCGTGAAGCCCGCGGGCGCCACCGTGGACGGCAGGTAGACCATCCCCGAATACCCGGCCCAGAAGAGCTGATCGGTGGTCGGCACGCGCCGGCCATTGACCTCGATGGTCCTCTCGTGGCGCTCGCCCACCTGATCGTGCGGGAAAGCGGCGGAGGCCGCGGCCGGGCAGAGGAAGAGGTCATATTCTTTGAAAAACTCGGCCCACTTCCAGCGCATCTTGTGCCGCCGCTCGTTGGCGGCGAGCCAGTCGCGGTGAGAGATGACGTTGGCCCGCACCATGCGCGCGTAATAGCTTTCGTCCTGCGGTTCGAGGGTCTTGATCGCCTCGAGGGTCTTGTCGAACTCCTCGGGCGTCAGCCGTCCCGAGGTCGCCGCGCGCAGGAGCTGGATGTAGACGCGCTGCGCTTCCCACGAGTCCACGTCGGGCCGGGCCCGGTCGCTGACCTTGGCGCGCTTCGTGGCAAGGAACTCGGCCACCGCCTGGACCCTGGCCTGGACCTCGAGGTCGACTTCCGAGATCGGGTCGGTGAGCATGACGGCGACCTTGAAATCACGCAAAGCCTTCTGGCGCGGCTTGGCCAGCGTGAGCTTGTACCCCGCGGCGTCTATCTCGTCGGGCCCCGCCATCACGCCGAGGCCGACCTCGAGGTCTTCCGCGCTCCGGCCGAGCGGCCCGATCACGGAGATGTCGGTCTGCGACACCCGCCCCGGGAGGGCCTGGCCGCGGGGCGGCACGATCCCCCAGGTGGGCTTGTGGCCGAAGACGCCGCAGTAGTGCGCCGGGTTACGGATGGACGAGCCGATATCGCTGCCCGCCTCCAAGCCGGTGAGGCCCGCGGCGAGGGCGGCCGCGGAGCCGCCGGACGAGCCGCCCGGCGCGCGGCTCAGGTCCCAGGGATTGTTCGTGGTGCCGTAGATGGCGTTGTAGCTCTGATAGTCGGCGAGGTAGATCGGGACATTGGTCTTGCCGAAGAGCACCACGCCCGCGCCGAGGAGGCGATCCACGGCGAGGGCGTTGCGCGGGGGAACATGGTCCTTGAGCTCCGGCACGCCCCACGTCGTCGGCATGCCCACCACGTCATAGGATTCCTTGATCGTCATGGGCACGCCGTGGAGCGGCCCCCAGGGGGTCTTGCGCGCCAGCGCCCGGTCGGCCGCGCGGGCGCGCTTGCGGGCAGCCTCGAGGTCGGTCGCGATGATGGCATTGAGCGTCGGATTGTACTTCTCGACCCGGGCGAGATAGAGCTCGAGGAGCTCCGCGCAGCCTATCTTCTTGCGGCGTATCTGGGACGCGAGCTCACTGGCGGATTGAAATGGGGTGTCACGCATCACGCCTCCCGCGCTTCGAAGTGGCCTATCGGATTTCGCTCGCCTCGTGACTGGCGGGGCCCAGCCCACCGAAGTCCCTCAGCTCGCAATGCCGGGCATTGTAGCCTACTCGCGGGCCGCGGGGAGGGCGGCCCCCAGACTAGATTAGCTTCCCAATTCCGGGTAGGTCTGAGGGGAGAGCTGATCGGCGCCGCGCCCCGCCCAGTCGTACTTCGTCATGCGGGGCCACATGCGCTCACCCCCCGCCTGGAGCGCGGCCAGGATGGCGCCCTCGTCCGCGCCGAGCACCCGACCGCCCTCCACCACCACGCGGCCATTGACGTAGACACGGTCCACGTCCTCGTCGGTCGCGTTGTACACGATGTTCTTCACGGGGTCGCGGAGCGGCGTCATCCGCCACGAGCTGGCCTTCCACAGCACGAGGTCGGCCTTGGCGCCCGGCGCGATGCGGCCGAGATCCTCGCGGCCGAGCGCCCGCGCCCCCCCGAGGGTCGCCGCGTCGAAGGCATGCGCGGCCGTGGTGGCCTCCGTGTTCCGCTCTATCATCTTGGACACCACCGCCGCCCAGCGCATGGCCTCGATGACGCTCTGCGGATTGGTGTCGGTGCCGAGCGACATGTTGATCCCCGCCGCGCGGTAACGCGCGAAGGATTCCATGGCCACACCCCGCCGGGCGAAGACCCACACCGCGTGGGCCACCGAGCAGCCGGCCTCGGCCATGAGGCGGATATCGCCCTCGGGGTAGTTGGTCCACGACGAACCGCCGATGATGATGGCGTGACCGAGAATCGTGTTCGGGCCCAGCACCCCCAGCTCCCGCATCCAGGCGATGGGGGTCTGGCCGTGGCGGGCCACCATCTCGTTGAACTCCACCACGGACTGGGAGGTGTGCACCTGGTAGGGGCGCTTGACCTCGTCGGCGAAGCGCTTGGCATCCTTTAGTAGGCTGGGGGTACAGGTGTCGATCTGGGAGGGCGCGACGAAGCAGCTCACGAGACCCCCGTGCGCCCCGTCCCAGCGCGCGTGGAAATCGATGGCGCGCTCGAGCCCCTGGCGCCCCTGCTCTTCGTTCCACTCCCATTCCACGCGCTTGCCGTCCTTGGTCAGCCACCGTCCCGAGCGGAAGGCCTGGCCCATGTAGACGCGAAGCCCGTAGTGGGGGGCGCGC
>DASYTI010000179.1 GCA_036002485.1 Candidatus Methylomirabilota bacterium
CGGGACCGGGGCCATGCTCTTGTACCGCGGCCTCCGCGGTGAATGCATGGTTTACCGCATGCTCGGGATCGACCGGGCCGACGACCAGCAAGGCCGCCGCGGCAGTCTCGGCGTCAAGGTCGAGCGGTCGGTCTCCATGGAAGAGCCGGCGGAAAAGATCTACCGCTTCTGGCGGGATTTCCGCAACCTTCCCACCATCATGCCCAATGTGGAATCGGTCAAGGTGGACTCGCCCACGCGGTCACACTGGGTCGTGAAGGGCCCGCTGGGGACCACCGTCGAGTGGGATGCTGAGATCATCAACGACAAGCCGAACGAGCTGATCGCCTGGCGCACCGACGGCTCGCTCGTGGAGCATGCCGGGTCGGTCAACTTCGACGCGAGGCCCGACGGCACCACCCTCGTGCGCGTGGAGCTGCAATACAATCCGCCGGGTGGGGAGCTGGCGCACATGGTCGCCGCGCTCTTCGGCGCGGACCCCGGCACCCGCATCGAGGAGGACCTGGGACGCCTGAGAGACGCGCTGGGGCGCGCGCATGAAGACCGAGCCGGGCTCCAGCCCGCGACGGCCAGCGCTCTCGGCCTCCGGCCCCCCGCTGCGGATACGCGATAGTCTCGAGATATCGATGATGACGCCGGGCACTCCGGTCGAAGGGGGAGTGCCCGGCGCGGAGGCAGCACCACCGCCCGCCGCTTGACAGGGAGGACCCGGCTCCGCGATTCTCGACGGCGATGGCGACGGCCGCGACGCGTCCTGTCGATCTGCATCGCCCGGAGGTGATCGTGGACTTCACCTGCCGGGACGGCATCCTCTACGTCGTTCTCAAGAACATCGGCGCGCGCAGCGCCTACCGCGTCACCACGCGCTTCGACAAGCCCTTCTCCGGCCTGGGCGGGCGCAAGCCGATCGCCGACCTGCGGCTTTTCCGCCGCCTGGACTTCATGCCTCCGGGCAAGGAGTTCAGCCAGCTCGTCGATCCGATCACCATCTACATGAAGCGGCGCGAGCCGGCGCGGCTCACGGCCACCATCGCCTACCGGGATCGGGAGGGCGCACGGTTCGAAGATGTCATCACCCACGATCTCCGCATCTATCAGGACCTCGGCGAGGTCCGGCTCGCGCGGCCGCCCGAAGCGCGCTGAGCCGCTCACGCGACAGGGAGGATTCTCATGGCCCCACCCGCGCGGCACGATCCAGCCCCCGCCTTCAACTTCGTGGTGGAGATCGATGGAATCGCCGTGGCGGGTTTCGCGGAGTGCTCCGGGCTCTCGAGCGAGACCGATGTCATCGAGTACCGCGAGGGCAACGAGCGCACGCTCGGCGTCCGCAAGCTCCCCGGGCTCACCCGCTACGGCCCCGTCACTCTCCGGCGCGGGATCACCACCAGCCGCGAGCTCTGGGACTGGCGGCAGAGCGTGATCGACGGTCAGATCTCGCGCCGCGCCGTTGCCATCACGCTGCTGAGCGAGGGCGGCGAGGCGGTGCTGCGCTGGTTGCTGCGCGACGCCTGGATCGCCAAGTGGGAGGGCCCGCACCTCCGCGCCCGCTCCAGCGAGGTGGCCATCGAGAGCGTCGAGCTGGTCCACGAAGGCATCCGGCTCGAGTCGGCGGGCTGAGGACGAAGCGCGATGAGCGAGGTTCGGGGGTGGATCGACGCGGCCGAGAGCGTGGTGGTCTTGACGGGCGCCGGCATCTCCACCGACTCGGGCATCCCCGATTTCCGGGGCCCCCAGGGCGTGTGGACCCGAAATCCCGGGGCGGAGAAGCTCGCCACGCTGCAGAACTACGTGGCCGAGCCCGACGTGCGCAAGCGCGCGTGGCGGAGCCGCCTGGAGTCGCCGGCGTGGACGGCCGAGCCCAATGCCGGCCACCGTGCCCTCGTCACCCTCGAGCGCCGCGGCAAGCTCGACACCCTCATCACCCAGAACATCGACGGCCTCCACCAGGCGGCGGGCTCGTCGCCCGCGCGGGTGGTCGAGATCCACGGCACCATGCGCGAGGTGGTGTGCCTCGACTGCGGCGAGCGCGCGCCCATGGAGCGGGCCCTCGCTCGCGTGCGGGCGGGCGAGGAGGATCCGCCCTGCCGCTCCTGCGGGGGCATCCTCAAGTCGGCCACCATCTCCTTCGGCCAGAGCCTCGTCCCCGAAGATCTCCGACGCGCCGAGCGAGCCGCCGCCCGCTGCGATCTCATGCTCGCGGTGGGCACCAAGCTGTCCGTGTTCCCGATCGCCGGCGTGGTGCCCGTGGCCAAGCGGGCCGGCGCCCGCGTGGTCATCGTCAACGCCGAGCCCACGGAGATGGACGAGCTGGCCGACGCCGTCCTGCGCGGGTCCATCAGTCAGCTCCTTCCGCCCATCGTGGAATGACCAAGGCATCAGGAGGACATGACCGACATGCCAGCTCGTAGCGGCCAGGAGTACATCGATTCCCTGAAGAAGTGCGCGCCGAGCGTCTACCTGGGGGGCCGCCGCGTCACCGACGTCACCGCCGAGTCCATCTTTCAGGAGCCCATCCGCGCCATCGCGGAGCAGTACGACATGCAGGTCGATCCGGCCTACCGCGAGGTGATGACGTATCCGTCGCCCACCACGGGGCATCCGGTGTCCACGTCGTTCCTCATCCCCCACACGCGCGAAGAGCTCGTGAAGAAGCGCAAGCACTTCAAGCTGCGCGCCGACCACAACTTCGGCTTCATGGGCCGGGCCCCCGACTTCATGAACCAGTTCGTCACGGGATGGCACCTCATGGCCGACCGGTTTGCCCGCGCGGGCGCCCGCTTCGGAGAGAACGCCACCCGCTACTACGAGCACGTGCGCGAGCGGGATCTCTTCCTCACCCACATGCTCATCAACCCGCAGATCGACCGATCCAAGACCTCGGCGCAGCAGGAGGATCCGTTTCTCCATCTGGGCCGTGTCGGGGAGACCAGCGAGGGCATCGTCGTGCGCGGGGCCAAGATGCTGGGCACCATGGCCCCCATCACGGAGGAGGTCGCGGTGATTCCCTTCGGCGGGATACCGCCGGGGGACGACGCCTATGCCCTCGCCTTCGCCATTCCCGCGAGCACGGCCGGGCTCTCCTTCCTCTGCCGTGAGACGGTGGCGCCCCCGCCGCGGTCGCGCTTCGACCACCCGCTGTCGAGTCGCTTCGAGGAAATGGACTGCATCGCGGTGTTCGAGGACGTGCTCGTCCCCTGGGACCGCGTGATGGTCGAGGGCCGCTCGGGCAGCGGCGAGATCATCAACACGTTGGGGGCCGACTTCGGCGCTCTCCTCAACGTGCAGACGTCCGCCCGCATGCTGAGCCAGCTCGAGTTCTTCTGCGGGCTCGCCATGAGGCTGGCCGATGCCATCGGCATCACCGGCTTCCTGCACGTGCAGGAGAAGCTGGGGGAGATGCTGAGCCAGATGGAGATCGCCCGCGCCGTCTTCTACGGGGCGGAGGCGATGGCCCAGCGGCTCGACAACGGCGTGTGGGTGCCGGGCGGACACGGCCTGCGCGCCTTCCACCTGCACACGGGCAAGATCTACAGCCGCTTCGTCGAGATCGTGCAGACGCTCGCGGCCGGCGGATTCTTCTATGCGCCGAGCGAGGCCGACCTCGCTAATCCGGAGCTCCGGCCCCTGATCGACAAGTTCGTGCGCGGGCGCGCGGGCATCTCCGCCGAGGAGCGCATCGCGCTCTTCAAGCTGGCCTGGGACGTGACGGGCGAGACCTTCGGCCAGCGCATGGCGCAGTACGTGCGCTTCTACTCCGGTGACCCGATCCGGCTGACCGCGGGCTTCTACATGCAGTACGACAAGGCGCCGCTCCTCGAGATCGTCGAGCGGGCGCTGGGACGGCGCGACAGCGAGCGCATCCCGATCTCGCCGGATAACCCGGCCGGGGCCATCCCGTACCAGCCGGACACGCGCGGGATGGCGGGGACGTACGCGACAGGATCCCTGCCGACGAGGCAAGATCAGCGGGGCTGAGGGCGTGCTCGAGCTGGGCCAGGTCGTCCTCGGGGTCCGGGACCTCGAGGCGGCCACGCGTCGCCTGGAGGCCGAGGGGTTCGCGGTGCAGGACGGCGGCGTGCAATCCCGGTCTGGGCACCGCCAATCGCATCATCCCGCTAGGCGGCCAGTACCTCGAGCTGCTCGGGGTGGTGGACGAATCGCTCGCGAGCTCGAACTGGTACGGTCGCGCCCTCCTGAATCGCATCGCCGATGGAGACCGCCTCGTCCGCTGGTCCCTCCGCACCGATCGGATCGAGGAGATCGCGGGCCCGCTTGGGCTGATTCCCGAGCGGCGCTCGCGGATGCGGCCGGACGGCCGACCGCTTCACTGGCGCGCCGCGGGCCTCCAGGCCGCCGCCGAGCATGGCTGGCTCCCCTTCTTCATGCAATGGGACGACCCCGCGGAGTTTCCCGGAGCGCTGCCCACCCGGCACGAGAACGGGGCACGCGCCGTCGCCTGGCTCGAGCTGTCCACTCCCGATCCGGGGCGCCTCCACCGCTGAATGTCGGGCGGGGAGGCGCCGGTCCGCCTCGCGGAGGGTGCGCCCGGACTGCGTCGCGTCGCGGTGGCGACGCGAGATGGCGAAGTCGTGCTGGGCTAGCTCAGGCCTTGGCTGGCGGTCGGGGCGTGACGTGCCCGCACTTTTCACAGGTGCGGTGGGTCTCGCTGCCGTAGAACTCCTCGTAGGCGCGCGAGACGGGATCCTCCCGATAGTCCCCGACGTGCTTGACGCTCTGGTGAAGCTGGGTGCCGCACTTCTCGCAGTACCACGTGAACCGGTCTTGCTCCTCCGGGCGCCGCTTGCGCTCGAGCACCAGGACGAAGGAATCGGGCGAGAACCGCGGAGAGTGAGGCGTCCCCGCCGGGCAATAGATGATCTCGCCCTCGCGGACCACCGCCACCTTCTCCTCGCCGCCGGGCGTGCGGTAGTGGAGGTTCATGTCACCCTTGATCATGAACATGACCTCGTCGCTGGGGTCGCTGTGGAACTCGCTGCGATGCTCGCGCCCGCGCGCCACGAAGGCGATGCTGTCGGGCGCCTGCCAGAGGACGGTGTTGGGCCGGGAGGAGTTGCGGATGGTGGTCATGACCTGACCGAGGTCGACGGCTCGCATCTCATCCATCGAAGCGCTCCCTCCTGGCTAGGGGTTTCACCGAGGCTTTCCTCCTTCGCCGATCAGCCGTCGCCATGCCGCCGAAGGGCCCGGCAGTCTTGATGAAATCCGGCCAGTCCAGGCGCCGCCTGAGGCCCCTCCGCCATTGAAAAGTCCCCCGCAAAGATTGAAGAGTCCTCCGTAAAGGTCGGGGGAAACTGGCGCGAACTCTACACCTCGCCGCGCCTCGGTGTCAAACGTCAGACTGATGCCAAACACCTTGACCTCAAAGGTTTTTTGGGCTATTCTCCATTAGTGGAATTGGCGATTCCCTCCCCCGCGGCAGCCAGTCAGAGGCCTTTATGATCCGCAGCATGACCGGGTACGGCCGCGCCGAGATGGCCGGGGCCCGCCTGAGCCTCTCCGTCGAGTGCAAGTCGCTCAATCACCGTCACCTCGACATCGCCCTCAAGCTGCCTCGAGCGTTGTCCGGGCTCGAGCTCGATGCGCGCCGGATCATTCAGGTCGCGATCCACCGGGGCCGAATCGAAGTGAGCGTGAGTGTCGCGCCCGTCGAGGGAGCCCCTTCAAACAATCTCGCCGTCAATATGGCCCAGGCGCGTGCGTACGTGGACGTGGCTCGTCGCGTCGGCGACGATTTGAAGCTGGGTGGCGAGCTGGACCTCCAGTGGCTCCTCGAACAGCCCGGCGTCATCTCGCGCGAGGAGACAGCGCCCCTCGGGACGGAGGAAGGCTGGCCCCTGCTTCATGACGGGCTGGACAAGGCCCTCGCTGAGCTCTGCGCCCGGCGCGAAGCGGAAGGCGCCGCGCTCGACAAGGAGCTCCGCGCCCTCCTCGCCGCGATGGGCGAGCACGTCGGCGTGGTCGCCGCGCGTGGTCCCCTCGCCCTCGAGCGCAAGGAGCAGCGGCTTCGCGAGCGGGTCCAGACGCTCCTGGCCGGCACGCCGCTCGACGAAGGGCGCCTGGCCACCGAGGTCGCCATGTGGGCCGAGAAGAGCGACGTCACCGAGGAACTGGCGCGGCTGCGTTCGCACATGGGCGAGTTCGCGCGACTGCTCGACGAGGGCGGGCCGGTCGGCCGCACCCTCGACTTCCTGATCCAGGAGATGAATCGCGAGGTCAACACGCTGGGCTCCAAG
>DASYTI010000180.1 GCA_036002485.1 Candidatus Methylomirabilota bacterium
GTGGGGATGAGCGTGCGAACCTTGCCGGGGATCTGCCAGTCCGGATAGGCGTCGAGGATGGCGGTGACGGGCTGCCCGTCGCGGACCCGCGCGATGTAGGACTCGTTCACGTCCACCTCGATCTCGAGCGAGGTCATGTCGACGACCGTGGCGATGCCCGTGCGCGTGAAGCCGCCCCCCGCGGAGATCGGCGACACCATCTCCCCGCGCTGGGCGTCCTTGGACACCACGATGCCGGCAAAGGGCGCCCGCACGATGCAGTTGTCGATGTCCTGCTCGGCCATCTTGATTCGCGCGTCGGCCGCGCCGATCTGCTGCCGGGCCAGCACGATCCGCGCCTTGAAGCTGTCCACGGCGAGGCGCGCCGTGTCGATCTGCTGCTCGGCGATGAGGCGGCGCTGGAAGAGCTCTTCGTTCCGCTTCAGCTCCCGCTCGGCATTGGCGAGATTGACCTGGAGGTCGCCCAGGGCGGCCGCGGTGGCGTTACGATCGGCGATGGCGGCGGCGAGGCGCACCTTGGCGTCCGAGTCGTCGAGCCGGGCGAGCACCTGACCAGCCTCGACGCGCATTCCCTCCTCGGCATAGATCTCGTTCACGCGCGCGGTGATCTTGGCGGCCACGGTGGCGCGGCGTCGCGGCGTCACGTACCCGCTCGCGTTGAGGAGGGTGGGGCGACCGCCCTTGTCCGCGCGCACGATGGCCGTCTGTACCTCGGGAATCTGCTCGCGGAGCAAGGCGTATCCGGTGCCGGCCAGGACGAGGAGGCCAACGGCGGCGACGATGAGCACGCGCCAGCTGCGGCGCTGCGGCCCGCGTCGCGCGCGCTCGTCGATCCTCAGGGCGGAGAGATCAGGTCGATCGGCCATCGCCACAGGATACTGTCGAACGGAATGCGCTGCTACCTCAGCGGAGGGAGGGTGGTGCGAGAGGGGGGAGTTGAACCCCCACGGGTTGCCCCACTGGATCCTAAGTCCAGCGCGTCTGCCAGGTTCCGCCACTCTCGCCCGACGCGATTTCGATACGTTACCACAGAGCCCGTGCCGTTCCGCGGCTCCGCTTTCACTGCCGCCGAGGTTGAAAGAGTTCGATCGGGTTGCCCGACGGGTCGTCCAGCAGGATCTGCGAACCGCCCGGTCCGGTCACGATGTCGCTACGGAACTGAACCCCGGCAGCGCGGAGTCGATCGACCTCTCCCGAGAGGTCTTCGACCACGAGGTGGATGCGGTTCCAGCCCCCAGGACCGGGCCGGCGTCCATCGGGCATGGGACGGCCAGCCGAGCTCGCCGGTCCGCTGAGCAGCAGCCGCAAGTCGCCACGGGCGACGTCGGCAAAGGCCGGCAGTGTCTTGGAGATGAGCGTGAACCCGAGGCGGGTCGTGTAGAAGGCGACGGCCGCCTCGACATCGTTGACCATGTAACGCACGTTCACGGTGGTCATCGTTCACCGCGCCGCCGGCAGCGGCTGACCGTCCATGCCGTCCCAGGGCAGACCGAGGTGCTCCAAGACGGTGGGGGCGATGTTCACGTGCGACACAGGCGTCTCGACCGTTGCGCCGGCGCCATAGCCTGGCCCTCTCACGAAAAGAAACGGCCGCTGCTCGTTCGGCCCGAGGCCGCCGTGCTGGCCAAAGCCGGTGAAGTCTCGGCCGTCCAGGTCGGCGGCGATATCGCCATAGCCCCAGATGCCGAACTCATTGGGCCGGTTCTCCGTACGGAGCGAGACGGCGGCAGCCACGGGGCCGTCGGTGGGTATGCTGACCTCGGCGAGCTGCTCGCCCGTGAAAATCCTGCCCACCCAGTCCTGCGACTCCAGGAAGCGCCGCAGCTCGTTCACGCTGGCCTTGGCGTCGCGTGCCCGATAGATCAGGGTTGCCGTGCCATTGGGCGCCGTGACCAGATCATTCGAATTCTGGCCGGCCTTGAGCCCCGCTTCTACGAGCAAATCGTCCACCGGGATCGTCCGCGCGGTCGTCTCCATGCCGTGATCCGAGCAGACGAGCAGGAGCGTGTCGCCGCCCAGCTCCTCCAGCGTGTCGAGGACGCGCTTCACGCAAGCGTCGGCCGCCCGGAGCGCGGACAGGTGCGCGGGCGACCCGAGCGGCGACTTGTGCCCTGTGTTGTCGGGCTCGGAAAGCCAGAGCACGCCGAGGGGCGGCCGCCGCTCGCGCAGCACCTCGTCGCAGAAGCGGGCCGTCATGGCGGCGTCGCCCGCCTCGCCCTTCTCGATGTCGAGCTGTTCGGCGGCAGGCAGCGGCACGAGCCCGGGACCGAAGGAGCCCGCGCTGTGGTAGACGTGGCCGAAGCCGTCGGGATCCTGGAAGTATGCGGCACCCGCGGAAACGTTGGACATGACAATGGAGCCGCCATGACCGGCCAGCCGCTCGGCCAGCGTGGGCGCGAGCAGGGTTCGGCCCGTGGCCTTCCGCATGCGCTCCCGGAACTCTGGCTTGGCCACCGAGAGACAGACGAGCCCGGCCCCTTCGTCGAGCACCATGGTATTGCCGAGGAGACCGTGGCGGCCCGGATGGCAGCCCGTGGCGATGGAGGCCGAGGTCACCCGAGTCACCGACGGAAAGACACCTGTGCATCCGGTGTAGTTCGTCGACCTCGCGCCGAGGGCGTCCAGAGTCGGCGCCGTGTCGGGCCGGATCAGGTCGGCACGGAGACTGTCACACACGACGATCACCGCGCGGCGCGTTGGAATAGTCACGGAAGGAAGACTACCAGAGTTCGATCGTCGTGCGGGGCACCTTGACGATGGGGCGGGCCTCTTCTACTCTCGATGCATGACAAGCGCATGGCGCTCGATTCTGATCGTGCTTCTCGCCGCCTTCGCGCTCTCGGGCTGCGGCACCTGGTCGGGCGTGAAGCAGGACACGCGGGCCGCGAAGGACTACACCTACGAGAAGAAGGATGAGTACGAGAGCCGGCTCAAATACCAGATGCTCGAGCTCGACGCAAAGACGGAAGAGCTCAAGGGCAAGGCGGCCAATGCCACGGAGTCGGTGAAGCGCGAGTTTGACAAGGACATGAGCGAGCTCGCCCGGCAGAAGGCCGTGCTCAATCAGAAGCTGGAGAGCGTCAAGTCTTCCTCGGCGGCGGCCTGGGAGGATACCAAGGCCGGGGCCGAGTCGGCCTGGGATTCGGTCAAGCGCACGTACGAGCGCGCCAAGGCTCGATTCCAGTAACCGTTCTCCGCTAGGCTCGCCCCCTCACCCTGCCCTCTCCCCCGATGGGGGAGAGGGATCCAAATGAATCTCTCTCTACTCTTCAAAACGAATCCCTCTCCCTCTCCGAGGGAGAGGGCCGCAGTTCGAGCTGAAGGGCGCAGCCCTGAGGCGAGGGCTGAGTAGACCAGGGTGGCGTTGTATCGGCGAACGGTCTAGCTCACGAGTATTGGATGCCGAGGACCTCGGCCACCAAGGCGGGGCGCTCCTGGCCTTCGACCTCGATCACCATCTCCGAGGTGATGCGGACGCCGTTGTCCGGGACGTCCTCGACATTCTTGATGGTCTGCTTGAGACGGATGCGCGAGCCGGCCGGCACGGGATTGGTGAAGCGGATCTTGTTCGAGCCGTAGTTGAGGCCGCGCTTGCGCTTGTTGACCTTCAGGAGTGTCGGGGCCAGGCGCGGGAGCAGCGAGAGCGTCAGGTAGCCGTGGGCGATGGTCTTGCCGCCCGGCATCTCCTTCTTCGCGCGCTCCACGTCCACGTGGATCCACTGGTGGTCCCCGGTGACCTCGGCGAACTTGTCGATCATGGCCTGATCCACCGTGATCCAGTCGCTGGGGCCGAGGGTCTTGCCGATGTGCTGCTTGAGGTCCTGCGGGGTCTCGACAGTGAGCATGAGCACGCTCCTTGAAGGTTACTTCATGAAGGCTACTTAATGGTTACGGCCGCCGATTATGCCTCAAGGCGCGGCCTCCCACCAGCGCCGGTCACACCCGCCCGCCGTGGTATATTTCACGAGAGATGAGCGCCACCAATCGCAGGAAGACCGTGGTCGTGGACGTGGGCGGCGTCAAGGTCGGTAGCCAGCGGCCCATCGTGGTCCAGTCCATGACCAATACGGACACGGCGGATATTCCCGGGACGGTCGCGCAGGTCAACGCGCTCCACGCCGCGGGCAGCGAGCTCGTGCGCGTGACCGTCAACAACGACGAGGCGGCGCGGGCCGTCCCAGAGATCGTCAAGCAGGTCAGCGTGCCGATCATCGGCGACTTCCACTACAACGGCCACGTGCTCCTGACCAAGTATCCCGACTGCGCCAAGGCCCTGGCCAAGTACCGCATCAATCCGGGCAACGTCGGGGGCAAGCACCACGACGAGAACTTCAGCGCCATCGTGAAAGTGGCCGTGGACAACGGCAAGCCCGTACGCATCGGCGTCAACTGGGGGAGCCTCGACCAGAATCTCCTCACGGAGATGATGGACGCCAACGCCAAGCTTTCCCAGCCGCTCGACGCGCGCGACGTGACCATGAACGCCATGGTCGAGAGCGCGATCCAGTCCGCCGAGCTGGCCGAGCAGACCGGCCTCACCCACGACAAGATCATCCTCTCCGCCAAGGTGTCGGGCGTGCAGGACCTGGTGGACGTGTATCGGATGCTCGCGCCCCGCTCGGACTATCCGCTGCATCTCGGCCTGACCGAGGCGGGCATGGGCGCCAAGGGTGTGGTGGCGAGCACGGCGGGGCTCTCCATTCTTCTCCAGGAAGGCATCGGCGACACGATCCGTGTCTCCCTCACGCCCAAGCCCGGCGGGGACCGCACGGAAGAAGTGCTGGTCGCCCAGCAAATCCTCCAGTCCATGGGACTCAGGAGCTTCCTCCCGCAGGTGACGGCCTGTCCCGGCTGCGGTCGCACGACCTCCACGTTCTTCCAGGAGATGGCGGAGGAGATCCAGACCTATCTCCGCGATCAGATGCCCGTGTGGAAAGCCAAGTACGCGGGGGTGGAAGAGCTCAAGGTGGCGGTGATGGGCTGCGTGGTCAACGGCCCCGGCGAGAGCAAGCACGCCAACATCGGCATCTCGCTCCCCGGCACCTTCGAGGAGCCCAAGGCGCCCGTCTTCGTGGACGGCGCCCTCAAGCTCACGCTCAAGGGCGACACCATCGTCGCCGAGTTCCTGAAGATTCTCGACGACTACGTCGAGAAGCGCTACGCGTCTCGGAAGTAACCTCGCCCCGCTGGCTCCCTCATTCGCCCAGGCGCTGGCCCTCGCCTGCTCGGGGCTCCCCGTCCAGATCGCGGCCGAGCGACGGTACGAGCGCAAGCCCACGCGGAAGCAGATCGAGCGGGCCTTTACCTCCGGCGCCACCATTTACATGCCGCAGGCGCATCAGGTGCTGCCGCGCGTGGCGCGGCTCATGGCGGCGCTGCGCGCGAGCCGCTTCGGGCCCGGCCGCGAGGAGTGCTCCTTTCTCTTCATCGTCAACGGTAAGGGACGCCAGGGCCTGGGACTCCACCACGACGGGCCCGTCGAGTCGATCTGGGTGCAGCTCGAAGGCCGGCGCACCGTGACAACGGGGCCACCGGTGCGACGCGGCACGCGCCAGGATCTCGACGAAGGGAAGATCGGACGCGGGTGGAAGACACGCGATCTCGAGCCCGGCTCGCTGTTCTATCTGCGCCCATACACTCCGCATCGCGTGATCTGCCATGGCCGCTCACTCGCGCTCTCGCTGACCTGGAAGTTGAGGAAAAAACGGCTCGCCGGCCCCCGGGCCGCCCGCTCGCTTACCTCTTGGGATGTGGCGGAAGGGCGCGCCGAACCCATGCCTCGGGCCAGTCGCGACCGGCTCTGGACCCAGGTTCCTGTCTTCGCTGGGCCCATCGACAAGAAGCGCGGCGATTTTCCGCTCTGGCTGCCGGGCGGCACGGTCAGGCTGCCAGCGTCAGCGTGGCCCATCGCGAGACGGCTCACCACCATGCCAACCCTGAGCCGTCGCGCATTGCCCCACGCGGCCCAGCCGCTCCTCGAGCTAGGCATTCTCGGCCCCAGAGACCTCCCGCTCCGCATCGTGCCCAAGAATCCGCGCGCCCTCGACGGCTGGCGCTTCGCTTGACAGGCTGGCGGCTGACGGCATAACGTCTCGGCAGCATGGCCATCTCGCCGCTCGACTGGGCGATCGTCGCTGCGTACTTCCTCTTCTGTACGGTCATCGGGCTCTACTTCACCAAGCGCGGCGGGCAGAGCCTCGACCAGTACTTCCTCTCCGGCCGTCAGGCCCCCTGGTGGCTGGCCGGCACGGCCATGGTCGCCACCACCTTCGCCGCCGACACGCCGCTCGTCGTCACGGCCCTCGTGGCCACCAAGGGGGTGGCAGGCAACTGGCTCTGGTGGAATTTCGTCATGAGCGGCATGCTCACCGTCTTCTTCTTCGCCCGGCTCTGGCGCCGCGCCGAGGTCATGACGGACGTGGAGCTGGCCGAGCTGCGCTATGGCGGCGGGCCCGCGGCCTTCCTGCGCGGGTTCCGGGCCATCTACCTCGCCATCCCGATCAACCTGATCATCCTCGGCTGGGTGACGCGGGCCATGATCAAGATCCTCACCATCTCGCTCGGCTTGAAGGACGTCACCATGCTCGGCATGACGGTGAGCGGCGAGGTGGTGGCCGTGGGCATCTGCTTCGCCATCACGGCCGTCTATGCAGTCGCCGCCGGGATGTGGGCCGTGATGTGGACGGATCTCGTCCAGTTCGTCGTCAAGATGAGCGCGGTGATCGTGCTCGCCGTGTACTCCGTGCGCGCGGTGGGCGGCATCGACGTGCTCAAGGCCAAGGTGATCGCCCATTTTGGCAGCGAGACGGCCGCGCTCTCCGTCCTGCCCGTGAGCGTGACGGCGACCGGCATCTATGCGTACGCCTGGATGCCCCTCCTCACCCTCGGCGTCTACCTGTCCGTGCAGTGGTGGGCGGCCTGGTATCCGGGCGCGGAGCCCGGGGGCGGCGGCTATGTCGCCCAGCGCATCTTCAGCGCCAAGTCGGAGAGGGACGGCGTGCTCGCCACCCTCTTCTTCCAGATCGCCCACTACGCGCTCCGGCCCTGGCCGTGGATCGTCACGGGCCTGGCCACGGTGATTCTGTACCCGACGCTTCAGGACCGAGAAGCCGGCTACGTGCAGGCCTTCGTGGATCTCCTGCCCACGCCGTGGCGCGGCTTCATGCTGGCCGGATTCGCCGCGGCCTACATGAGCACGGTGGCCACGCACCTGAACTGGGGCGCCTCCTACCTGGTCAACGACTTCTACAAGCGCTTCGTGAATAAGCACGGCACTGAGGCGCACTATGTGGCCGTCTCGCGGATGGCCACCGTGCTCCTCTTCTTCGCGTCCATCGCGGTGACCTCGCAGCTCACGAGCATCGAGGGGGCGTGGGAGCTGCTCCTGGCCCTCGGCGCGGGCACGGGCCTCGTGCTCATCCTGCGCTGGTACTGGTGGCGCATCAACGCGTGGAGCGAGATCTCGGCCATGGTGGCGAGCTTCGCGGTCAGCCTGCTCGGCTTCGCCTTCCTCAAGCCGCGGTTCGCGGCGAACGATCCGAACGCGACGGCGACCATCATGCTCGTGACCGTAGCCTGCAGCACGGTGGCCTGGCTGGTGGTGACGATGCTCACGCGCCCGGAGCCGGACGCGGTGCTGGAGGCGTTCTACCGGCGCGTGCGGCCCGGGGGGCCGGGATGGGCGCGG
>DASYTI010000181.1 GCA_036002485.1 Candidatus Methylomirabilota bacterium
GTGCTGGCAGAAGAACCGTCGGGCCGATTTCCTCGTGAAGGATATCGAGAAGCAGTCCCCGTAGCGCCGACATCGCGGTCTCAAAGGAGCCCAGGGCCCCGGGGCCGATGCTGACCCCGGGGCTTTGGCGTCACCCTAGCCTTGACCGCGAGTGCCGGCCAGTCTAGCCTCCCTGCCATGATCTGCCCGCCGGGCGGCGCGACCAGCGGCAGCGCTGCGGCCAATGGACGCTGAGCCGCTCCGCCCCTCGCTACCGCGCTCGATCGATCTCGCGCCCCTCCTCCGACCTCGCTCGGTGGCCGTGCTCGGCGCTTCCGATCGTCCGTCCCCCGGCCGCATGGTCATCGAGAGCCTGGACCGCATCGGCTTTACCGGGCCCATCTATCCCGTGAACCCGAAGTACGAGACGCTCTTCGGGCGCACCTGCTACCCGTCGATCGCCGATCTGCCGGAGGCCGTCGACGTGCTCGCCCTCTGCGTGAATCACACGCGGGTGCTCGAGCACATACGCCCGGCCGCCCGGCGGGGCGTGCGCGCCGCCATCATCTTCGATGGCGGATTCGCCGAGCGGGGCGACGAAGGCCGACGCCGCCAGGAGGAGCTGGTGGCGATCTGCCGGGAGGCGGGCATCGCGCTCTGCGGGCCCAACTGCATGGGCGTGGTCAGCCCACACGCGCGGAGCCTCGTCTACATCCAGACCCTCGCCGATCCCACCCTCCTCGCCGGCAATGTCGGTCTCATCTCGCAGAGCGGCTCCCTCTGCATCGGACTTCTCGCCGATTGCCGGCGGTTCGGTTTCAGCCACGTGATCTCGTCGGGCAACGAAGCGGTCCTCACGGCCGTGGACTACCTCGAGTATCTGATCGACGACCCCGCCACCAAGGTCATCGCCCTCTTCCTCGAGACAGTGCGCCAACCCGACCGCTTCGTGGCCGCCCTCGATCGTGCGGCAGATCAGGGAAAGCCCGTCGTCGTCCTGAAGGTCGGCCGGTCCGAGCGCGCACGAAGCGCCATCACCAGCCACACGGGCGGCCTGGCCGGCGAGGCGCGCGTCTTCTCCACCGTGCTGCGCGCCCATCGCGCCATCGAGGTGGGCGACGTGGACGAGATGGCCGAGGTGCTCGCCTGCTGTCAGGGAGCGCGCTGGCCCCGAGGGCGGCGCGTGGCGGTGATGACCGCCTCGGGCGGTCAGGCTGAGCTGATCCTGGATCTGGCCAGCGCCGCCGGACTCGACCTCCCCCCGCTGCCCCCATCCTCGCGCGCCGAGATGCAACACGCGCTGGGCACGCTCACGGGCGACGGCAATCCCCTGGATGCCTGGGGAAACGGAGACTACGCCACGAACTTTCCCCGCGCCATCTCCGCCCTCGGCGCTGATCCGGGCTACGACGTGGTGGTGTTTTGCAGCGACAGCTTCGACGACCAGCCCTTCGGCACTCCGGAGCGCTTGCTGGCCTATGCCCGGATCGTCAGCGAGGGCGCGGCCCGCTCGCCCAAGCCGTTCTACTACATGACGACCCGCTCCGGCATCTTTCGTCGCGACGTGCTGGCCTTTCTCCGCGAGCACGATATCCCTGTCATCGGCGGGACGCGCCAGGGGCTCGGCGCCATCGATCGTCTCGCACGCTGGAGCGTGTCGCCGCCGGCGCGCCCGGCCGCCTCCCGCCGCTCCGGGAGGCTTGCCACCATGCTCGCGGCCGGCCCGCGCGCCAGCATCCACGAGCACGATGCCAAGCGTTTGCTCGCGGAGGCCGGCATGCCGATCCCCGACGAGCGGCTTGTCCCCGGGCTGGCCGAGGCTCGCGCGGCCGCCTCCACCCTCGGCTATCCAGTCGTGCTGAAGGTGGTCTCCGATGACATCCCGCACCGCTCGGAGCTCGGCCTCGTCGCCGTCGGCCTACAGGACGAGTCCCAGCTGGTCGACGCCTACGAGCGCATGAATCGCCGGCTCGAGGAGAGGGGCCAGCGCGCGGGCATCGCGGGCTTCCTGGTGCAGCCCGTGGCCCTGGGCGGGCTCGAGGTCTTCGCGGGGGTGAGCACCGATCCCGACTTCGGGCCGATCCTGGCCTTCGGGGCGGGTGGGGTGCTCGTGGAGGCGCTGGACGACGTGGCTCTCCGCGCCCTGCCGCTGCGCGACGGCGACGCGGAGGCCATGATAGCGGAGACTCGCGCCGGGACCCTCCTCGGCGGCTACCGCGGCCGGCCGCCAGGCGACGTGGCGGCTCTGGCCCGCTGCCTGAGCGCGCTCGCCGACTTCGCGTGGGCCGAGCGCGGCTCCATTGCCGAGATCGACGTCAACCCGATCGTCGTCCAGGAGCGCGGCTACGCCATCGTCGACGCCCTCATCGTCCCCCGCCCAGCCCCTTGAGGAAGGCGACGATGGCCTCGCCGATCTCCGCCGGCGAGTCCTCCTGGAGGAAGTGGCTGCCCTTGACGGTGATCTCCCGCTGGTTCGGCCACGCGCGGCAGGACTCGCGCTGGGCTCCGACCAGGATGACGCCGGGATCGGCATTGATGAAGAGCTTGGGGCGATCGCTCGTGGCCAGCCACCGGGCATACCCGTCCACGATGGCCACAACGTCGGCGGGCTCGCCGTCGATGGGGATTTCTCTCGGCCAGGTGAGAGTGGGCCGCCGTGACTCGCCGGGCTCGAGGTAAGGGCGGCGGTACACGGTCATCTCCGCCTCGGTGAGGCCGCGGAGCACGCTGGCGGGGAGGATGCGTTCCACGAAGAGGTTTTTCTCCAGGACCATCTCCTCGCCGGCGGGTGAGCGCATGGCCTGGAAGACCTTGCGCGCCGTCTCCGGCCACTCGCCCCAGCTCACCGGGCGCACGATCGCCTCCAGGTAGACGAGCGCTCGCACGCGATCGGGATGGCGATGGGCCCAGTGAAAGCCGAGGGCCGAACCCCAGTCGTGCACGACCAGGGTGACGTCACGCGTGAGCCCGAGCGTCTCGAACCAGGCGTCGAGGTATCGCGCGTGATCCGCGAAGCGGTAGGCGCCGGTGAGGGCCTTGCCGGAGTCGCCCATGCCCACGAGATCGGGGACGAGGCAATGGCCATGGGGCTCGACGAGCGGGATCACGTTGCGCCAGAGATACGACGAGGTGGGATTGCCATGCAGGAAGACCACGGGCGCGCCCGTGCCCGTGTCCACGTAAGCCATCTCGGTGTCGAGGATGCTGACGCGCCGGCGCGGGTAGGGGTCGGCGGCGGAGATGGGCGGCGTCATCGGCTCACCTCGAGGCGGCGGGTCTAGTACCCGCGCTTCCGGTCGACGACGAAGCGGAGGGGGCGCTTGGCGAGATAGCGGCGGAGATTGTCGTTGAAGAGGGGAGCGATCTCGCCCGGCGTGCTCGGTCCGGAGATGTGGGGCGTGATCACGACATTGTCGAACTCCCAGAGGGGGTGGCCCGCGGGCAGGGGCTCCTCGGAGAAGACGTCCAGCACGGCGCCGCCCAGGCGATTCGCCCAGAGGGCTTCGAGGAGGGCGGCCTCGTCCACGATGGCGCCGCGCGCGACATTGACGAGCCACGCGGAAGGCTTCATGGCGGCGAGCTCGGCCGACCCGATCAGGCCCCGGGTCGTCTCGGTGAGCGGCACCGTGAGGACGACGAAGTCCGCGGCGGCGAGCGCCTTCTTGAGATCGCGCACCCGGTAGACCCGCTCCGCCTCGGCCATTGTCTTGCCGCTCTGGCTGACCCCCACCACGTGCATGCCAAAGGCGCGCGCCGAGCGCGCGATGGTGCGCCCGATGTCGCCGAGCCCCACCACGCAGAGCGTCCCCCCGAAGAGGCGCAGGGGATCGGCCGTGCTCCACCGGCGCTCGCGCTGCTGGGCGCGGAACAGCTCGGTGCGCTGGGTGAACCAGAGACACCAGCCCAGCACGTACTCGGCCATCCAGGGCCCGAAGACGCCCGCCACCCGCGTGAGGGCCACCTGCCTCGGCAGCTCGGGCACGAGAAAGCGCTCGACGCCCGCGCCCATGTTCTGGACCCATCGGAGGCGCCCCGCCTCCGGCAGGAGCTCGCGCGGGAAGTCCCAGGCATAGAGGATCTCGGCATGCGCCACGTAGAGCTCGGCGGCGGCGGGGGTCGCGCACGCGTGCACCGCGAAGAGCGGGCGCGGCTGCTTGATGAGCCGGGCATAGGCCTCGGCCTCGCCGGGGTCAGGGTGATAGACGAGGATGGAGCGGGCAGTCACGCGCCGATCTTGGATAGGATGACGTCCTCGAAGGAGAAATCCATCGCCCGGTCCAGGCTCCCCACGCGCTGATACCAATCCCAGGTGTGAGCGAGGGCCGAGGCCAGCGTGTATCGCGGCCGGATGCCCAGCTCCTGGCGCAGCTTGGTCGTCGTGTGGACGGCGTGGCACTCGTAGACGAGGTTCTGGCCGAAGACCGGACCGGGCTTGTCGAAGCTCTTGAGGAGCGCCGGGTCAAAGTGGCGAAACGTCACGGGCTTCTTCATCGCTTCGGCGATGAGCTCCACGAAGCCGACCTGGCTGACCGTGTCCTCGCCCATGACGTTGTAGGCTTGGCCATAGGCCTTGGGATTGCCCAGCATGGCGGCCATGGCGACGGCCAGATCCTCGACGTGGCCGAACTGACGCAGCCAGCCGCCATGCCCGGGGACGAGCACGGGCCGGCCACGCCAGATCCGGTCCATGAAAAACGTCTCGTTGTTCCGGGTGTTGAGCGGGCCCATGACATGGGTGGGCCGGACGATGGTGATGGGTCCGCCACCCGTCCGGGAGCGCTGGAAGAGCAGATCCTCCGCGGCGATCTTGTGTCGCGCGTAGTCGCCCCAGTAGAATCCGCGCGGCGTATCCTCCGAGTAGGGGATGGGCAGGCCATGGTCGTACACGCGGCCGGTCGAGATGAAGATGATGTGGGGCTGACCCTCGAGGGAGGCGGCCAAGGCGGCCACATCCTCTCCGAGAGTCGGCGCATAGGTGATGTCGAAGACACCATCGAAGGGGTGGCCCCTGAGCCGCTCGCGCAGGCCCGCGTGATCCTTGCGATCGCCGGCGATGGCCTGGACACCCGCGGGGAGGCGCTCGGCCCGCGTGCCGCGATTGAAGACGGTGACCTCATGACCGCGACGGAGGAGCTCCTGGACGAGATGGAGGCTGATGAATTCCGTGCCGCCGATGACGAGGGCGCGCATGACGCGCGAATTCTAGCATAGGGAGAAGACATGGCACGACACGTGGAAGTGGCCTGGCTGGGCAACCTGAAGGTGGAAGCGCGGATCGGCCCCCATCGGCTCCTCGTCGACGAGCCCGTGGCGAGCGGCGGGGAAGATTCCGGGCCGACGCCATCGGAGACGCTGCTGGCCGCGCTGGGCGCCTGAACCGTGCTCACGGTTCGGCTGTATGCCGAGCGCAAGGGCTGGCCGGTGGACCGGATCGAGACGCGCCTCACCCGCGATGCCGGGGAGGGCAAGGTCAACAGCATCGACCTCGAGCTTTTCCTCGGCGGGGATCTAAGCGACGAGCAGCGTCAGCGACTC
>DASYTI010000182.1 GCA_036002485.1 Candidatus Methylomirabilota bacterium
AGGAGGACTTCATGAACAGGCGCATGTTCCTTGCCGGGATGGGTGCGGTCGGCGCTGGCCTCGTCAGCCGGCCGCTCACAGGTCGCGCGGCCAGCGGGCCCATCCGCATCGGGTTCTTCGGACCCCTCACGGGCAACTTCTCCCAGACGGGCAAGGACATGACGGACGGCTTCAACCTTTTCTGGGAAGAGGTCGGCTACAAGGTGGCGGGCCGCGAGGTCAAGGTGTTCGTGGAGGACTCCGATCCCGAGCCGGCGGGCGCCATCACCAAGGTCCGCCGCCTGGTCGAGCAGGAGCAGGTGCACACGATCGCGGGCGGACTCCTGGCCGCCACCGGCTACGCCATCGCTCCGTACCTCGAGCAGAACAAGCTCCCGTCCATCTATCCCGTGATGGCGCCCGACGACATCACCCAGCGCAAGCCGAGCCGGTGGATCGTGCGCACGTCCGCGACCAGTAGCCAGCTCACCTTTCCGCTCGGGGACTATGCCTACAAGCAGCTGAACCTGCGCCGGGTGGCCACCATCAGCATGGACTACGCCTTCGGCTGGGAGTCCAACGCGGGATTCCAGCGCGTGTTCGAGGATCTGGGCGGGAAGGTCGTGCAGAGAATCTGGACGCCGTTGACCGCCCAGGACTACGCCCCCTACCTGACCTCACTGAAGAAGGACGTGGACGGCGTGTACGCCTGCCACACGGGCGGCCTCTCCCCGCGCTTCGTCAAGGCCTGGAGCGACTTCGGCTTGAAGGGAAAGATCGCGCTGGTGGGCGTGGGCACCCTCACCGACGAGAACATCCTCAAGGCCATGGGCGACGAGGCGCTGGGTGTCATCACCTCGCTGCTCTACAGCTCCGCCCTGGACAACCCGGGCAACAAGAAGTTCTCGGCCGCGTACGAGAAGCGCTACAACCGCACCACGTCGCTCTATTCCGCCGAGGGCTACACGGGGGCGCGCTTCTACTACAACGCCCTGCGGGCCATCAACGGGGAGGCCGAGGACAAGGAGAAGTTCATGGCCGCCCTCCGGAAGGTGGAGATCAACGATGACGCGCGCGGTCCCATGAAAATGGACGATCTGGGCAACCCCATCCAGAACATGTACATCCGGAAGGTCGAGCGGGTGGGCGGCCAGCTCCAGAACACCGTCATCCACACCTACCCGAACGTGTCGCAGTTCTGGACGTACAACAAGGCCGAGTATCTGAAGGCACCGCCGTACGACCGGAACACCCCAGCCTGCAAGTTCTGCGAATGACTTTCATCCCTCTCCCCCATCGGGGGAGAGGGATGCGCCGGACAGCCCGCTAGGAGAGTTTGTACAACCGGGCGCAGTTGTCCCAGAGGATCTTGGCCTTGGTCTTGTCGCTGACGCCTTCGAGGCGGGTGAACTCCTCGATGGCCACAGGGAAGAGCCCATCCGAGTGCGGGTAGTCGGTGGAGACGACGATGTTGTCGTCGCCGATCGCCTCCACCACCTGGCGGAGTGGCTTCTCGTCGGAATCGGTGGCGATATAGCACTGGCGGAAGAAGTACTGACTCGGGAGCTGCGAGATCTGGATCTCCGAGCCCGGGCCGAACTTCTCCCAGGCCTCGTCGAGCCGCCAGAGATACCAGGGCAGCCAGCCGCACGTGCCCTCGAGGAAGGCGCAGCGGAGCCCCGGATGGCGCTCGAGCACGCCGCCCGCGGCCATGCTGCCAAACGCCATCATCAGCTCGATCGGGTTCCGGCCCGCCACACCGATGACGCGGCCGTTCGGGGTATCCAGATACCGGCGGGCGATGTCGTCCCGGAGCGAGGACTGCCCGGTCGGGTGAAAGCCCACGGGCACGCCGAGCTCCTCTATCGCGCTCCACAGCGGCTCGAAAGCCGGATCGTGGATGTGGCGACCGTTGATGGGGTTGGGATTGCCGATCACCGCAATGGCGCCCAGCTCGCGGACGGCTCGCTTGGCCTCGGCAATCGCTCCCGGGATGTCGTGGAAGGCGAGCTGGGCGGCGAACTTGAGCCGGCCCGGATTGATGGCGCAGAAATCCCGCGTCCAGTTGTTGTGCGCGCGCGCGAGGGCGGCTGCCACCTGCGGGTCGAGATCGTCGTGCATCAGGACCTGGCGGCCGCGCGTGCCGTAGATCACGGCGACGTCGATGCCCTCGATGTCCATGGCCTGCAGATGCGTCTCCGCGTCGTAGCCCCGCGAGTGCGCGAGCGCGTAGTGAGGGTGGCGGGCGAACGCGCGCTCCTGGAGGCTCTTGCCGACCACCGCCGTGCGCGCCCGCTTGGACATCTCGGCAATCTCGACGCTGCCGACGCTGATCATCGGCTGGTTCGTCGCCCCCTCCGCGCGCCGGGTGAAGCGCGGCGCGAACTTCTTGAACGGCTCGTCCAGGTATTGCTCCCAGAGGCCGTCAGGCTCCATCGTGTGCAGATCGCTGTCCAGAACCCGGAACCCGTGCTTCATAGCTACCTCCTTGAGCGCGGCATCGGCTCGCTTGATCCATGGCGGGAATCCTAGCGCAACCCCTGGTGACTGCGCTAGGCTTCCGCCATGTCCCATTCCCACGAGCATCGCGGTTCCCATCGTCACGGCGGCACCAAACAGAGCGGAGAAGCCGAGCCATCCTGGAAGTCTCTCGAGCGGATGAATCACTTTCAGGAGCCGGAAGCCCGACGGATCATCGAAGATCTTGGGTTGCCGCCAGGGTCGCGCGGCCTCGACGTGGGCTGCGGCGTCGGCCTCTACGGCCTCTGGCTGGCCGAGGCGGTGGGCAGCGCGGGCCATGTGGTCGGCATCGAGCCTGAAGAAGATCGCGTGGAAGCGGCCCGGTCTCTCGTGGGCGGCCGGCTCGACGCGAAACGGTTGGCCTTTCGCCAGGGCGATGGCACGGGCATCCCGGAGCCTGCTCGCAGCTTCGACTGGATCTGGTGCGGCGACGTGCTCCATCACATCGTGGAGACGGAGCAAGCCCTCAAGGAGTTTCTCCGCGTCGTGCGACCCGGCGGGCGCATCATCATCAAGGAGTCCCAGGTGCTCTCCGCCCTCTTCCTGCCCGGGCATCCGGAGCTCGAGCGACGGATCCAGCTCGCCGAGATCCGTCGCACCCTCGATGAGGGTGGCGGGCGGTCGTTTCAGGAGCGCCGCCAGACCACGCTCGCCTCACTCCGGGCGGTCGGCCTCACCGATGTGGCCGTGCGCACCTACCTCCTGGAGCGCCGCGCCCCGCTGGGCCCCGCCGACCACGACTACATCCAGAGCACGGTCTTCACGCGGAACTGGGGCGAGCGCCTGCGCGAGCTGCTGTCGCCAGAGGATTGGAAGGAGCGCTCCACCCTGTGCGAGGCAGGATCCGCGACGAACATCCTGAAGAGCCCGGACTATTTCTGCGTCTATCCGATCACCGTCTTCGCCGCGCGAATCCCCGCCTGATCGCGTCAGGCGATCGCGTACCGCTTGACAGCGTCCTCGTTCCACGTGATGCCGCTGCCGGGCCGATCGGGAATGACGATGTGGCCGTCCTTGACCTGGATGGGCTCGGCCACGATGGGTGTGGCCCAGTCCATGTACTCCAGCCAGTGCCCGGTGGGCGTGACCGCGAGCAGATGCGCGCTGTACTCGGGGAAGAGGTGGCTCGACATCTCCATGCCGTAGGCCTGGGTGATCGCTGCGGCGCGAAGCCAGCCGGTGACGCCGCCGATACGCTGCACGTCGGGCATCACGTAGTCCATGGCCCGGGCCTCGAGGGCATTGATCAGCTCGAATGTGTCGACCAGGTTCTCCCCGGTCTGCAGCGGCGTCCGGAGCTCGGCGGCGACGCGCGCGCAGCCCGCGTAGTCGTCGTGCCGCACCGGCTCCTCGATCCAGTAGAGCCCTTCGTCGTCCAGCATACGGCCGCGCAGGATCGCCTCGTTGACGGTCAGGCGCTGGTTGTAGTCGCACATCACGGTGATCTTGTCGCCCACGCGCTTCTTGACCGCACGCACAGCGGCCAGGTCTTCGCTCGGATCATCGCGCCCCAGACGCAGCTTGATCGCGCTGAAGCCACCCTCCGCCATCAGAGCCTCGGCCTCGTCGGCCAGCCTCTCCACGGGCTGGATCCACAGGCCGCAGCTGTTGTAGGCGCGGATCGGCTTCAGCTCGCCGCCGAGTAGCTTGACGAGCGGGAGTGAGGTGGCTTGGGCAAGGACGTCCCAGGCGCACATGTCCACGCCGGCCAGCGCGAGACCGACCAGCCCCGGCGTGTCGAGGAGCGTGAGCCGCTTGCGGAGCTTCGCCTCGATCTCGAAGGGAGCCACGGCGTCACCCTTGAGCATGTCGCCCATCGCGTCCACACAGCCGAGGATGGGCCTGAGCGTCCAGGACGCGAATCCAAACAGGTAGGAGCGTCCGGTCAGGCCTTCTTCGGTCTCGAGGTCGATGAGCACCAGCGCCGCGTGGGGCAGCGCCCCGCTCGCCGAGATGGGCGGCCGCTTGAACGGCACCTGTACGGGTCGCGCGCGGATGCTTCGTATC
>DASYTI010000183.1 GCA_036002485.1 Candidatus Methylomirabilota bacterium
GGCCACCGGGGGCGTTTCCGCGGAAACGTCCCCGGAGCCTGCGGCGGCCCGGTCCCGCCCCCGGGCCCGCTGATACAGGCTCTCGCGGGCCAAGGCCAGCGCCTGCATGACCAGCGCCCCCACCTCCGGCTCGAGCCGCCCTCTCAGGATCACCATGCCGTCCTCGTCCTGATACACGTGCAGGGCTCGGCTCGCATGCCGGCGCTTCGCCTCCCGAGCCTCGGCCTGCCGATCCACGCAGCGCCAGCCGCGCACGATTCGCTCGACGTGGGCCGCCGTCCCCGCGCGCCCCACCCCCAGCAGCCGCGCTTCGGTCTCCGGGCTGGCCACGCGGGTCAGGGCGCGGACCTTGGCGTAGGACAGCTCGCCGCGGGCCAGGGCCTGGGCCAAGAGTGGCAGCCTCCCGAGGGCGCGCGCGACCCGGACCCGCTCCCGGGCCGCGCCCAGATCAAGTCCCACTCGCCAGGAGAGCCAGGCCGCGCAGGAGCGGAAGCCCGTGTTCCATCCTCCCCGCGCGTCGAACCCTCGGATCAGGTCGAGCAGGCGCGCGGTGGCCGCGTCAAGGTGCGCGGACAGCTCGGCGATCTCGTCGCCGAGCCGGTCCAGCTCAGCCGCGGGATGCTGAGTGGGAAACACAGTTGGCGAATGGATCTGCATGGCGAGCCCTCCTTCTCCTGAGGCGACTCTACACCTTGGTTTTTGAGCGCTCGGAGAGCGTCTGTGCCAGGCAATCTCGGTACGCGAAAGGATTTTCGATCGGGTCGCGCACGATCGCGTGCGGGTGGACCCGTGCGTACCGTTGGGCTGGCACTTGCCGAGGGCTGCCGCCGAGTGACCGACTTACCTGGCAGACGCTGTCAAGCGGAAAATCGTGGGGATGCCGACTCTTGGTGTATCAACCCGCATACACTGACACCTTAGCGGAGCGCCCTTGCCAGAAGTAGATGTAGTGGAGGCGCTGCATAAGCAGGACGTCGCGGGGGAATTCGGCGAGGGCCTCCCGCATCAGCGCGATCGCGTCGTTGCTGCCAACCGGATCTTGACGTCGCGCGACGCCTGTCGACCATCATTGGGTGTCCTGTTTGCTCTTCTTCAGCGTATATCGAAAATCACAGTGACTGGCGCCTTGCATGATCGTTTGCGTACGGGTCACCTGCACGTCGGCACCAAAGCCTTCTGCCATGCGAAAATCCGCGCTGCATGTCAGCAGGAATCCTAGTTCCGGTGCACCGATCTCTTTATAAAACTTGGCGTAGCGACATTCGGTGACGTTTATTTCGAACGCATCCGGAGTTTGTTTGATCACCTCGTAATCCAGGGCGTCCCCGGCCGCGAACCCGTCGAAGGCTGAAGCCATCTTCTCCCCGAGGTCACGGGCTCCCTGCTTCTGCCACCACTTCTCGCCATACTTGCGATACAGGTCTCCGAGCGCCTTTCGGACAATGGCGTTGGCTCGCTCCTCGCCCAGTTCTACCTGGAGGACTCTGACGAGCGGAACCAGGACCTGGGCTTGTATCTTGACCTGCGCAATCAACGGAATGTCCATCGCTCGCCTCCCTTGGTTCTCCAGTGACCTGTTCGGAATAAAAAGCGAATAAACGCTTAGGCGGCGAAGAAACGCGCGAGCAGCTCACCGACTTCCCCTGGCGCCTCTTCCTGCAGGAAGTGGCCGCGGTCGGGCAGCTCGGTCAGCTCGGACTGGGGCAGATCTGCCTTCACCCGGGCCATCGTCTCGGCAACGTCTGGAAGCAGCCGATCGCGTGCGCCGTACACGATACGCACGGGAACGCGCAGAGTCGGGAGCTGGCGCGCGATCTGTGCGAACCCCTTGCGCTCCAGACCGATGCCCGCGTCGGCCAGCGCGCGGCAGGCCTCCGCGGTGTGGAAGGGCTCTTGTACGGCCGCGAGTACCTCCGGGCTAAGCTTGGCGGGATCGGCGAAGCCGTCTCGCATTATGGACTCCAGGCCAGAGGGGCTCGTGAGCTGCTCCCTCAGATCCGGGGTGGCACAGGCGTGCACGAACTCTTTCACAGCCTGTGAGAACTCCGGATAGACCAAGGTGTTGAGAAGCGCGAGCTTGGTCACGCGGCCCGGTCTATCGAGGGCCCAGTGCACTCCGATCGGCCCGCCGAGGTCGTGGACCGCGAGCCCCAGCGTCTCGATGCCGAGCTTTGCGAGGAAACCGTCGAGGGCGCGGCCGAAGAAGCCGAAGTTGTAGCGAATGTCGTTCGGCTTGTCCGAAGCGCCGAAGCCGGGCAGGTCAAGGGCGACGACACGATTGGCGCGAGCGATCGGCCGCATGACTTCGCGCCAGAGGAACGAGGAGGTCGGCCAGCCGTGGAGCAAGAGCACCGGCGGTCCGTCCCCGAGCTCGCGGTAGGCGAGCCGCAATCCATCTACCTGCACTGTCTTCGTCGCTGCCATTGAGGTCCCTTCACGAGTTTGGTTTATTGACTGACTGACCAATTATCTTCCTGGGCGCGCTCAAGTCAACTCCGATTTTTGGGACGCATATGGGAGCCGAATTGACTAGTCAACCGGATTCGACCAAACTCCGGGCGTGGCTCCGAAGCTTGGTGTGGCCCCTGTCCGGCGCGAGCAGATCATCCAGGCGACCATCCGGTGCCTGGTGCGCGACGGAGCCTCCGGATTGAGAATGAAGGCCGTCGCGCGCGAGGCGAAGGTCAGCCAGGGAATCCTCCACTACTACTTCACGAACAAGCGGGCCATGCTCATCGCCGTTCTCGAGACGGTGATGGCCGATCTGAATCGCCGGCTGGCCAAGCTCCTGGGAAGCGCCCACGACCCTCGGGCTCGACTGCGGGCGGTGATCAAGGGCTGTCTGGACCTGGCGGACGAGAACAGCCAGTTCTGGATCGTCTTCGTGGAGTTCTGGGGTGAGATGATGCACGATCAGGAGCTGTTGCGGTTCAACGCCGCCCTCTATCGGCAGATCCGGAGGATGCTCAGCGCCCTCGTGCTGGAGGGTGCGCGGAGCGGGCTCTTTCGGCGGATCGATCCCGAGGAGGCAGGAGCGGTCATCCTGGCTCTCGTCGACGGGGTGTCGCTCCAGCGGACGTTCGATCCGAAGGCTTTCACGCGGGAGCAGGCCACGCGGTTTTGCGAGGAGGCCATCAGACGCTATCTCGAGAAGCGCTGAGGGGGTGTTCCCGACGTGGTCGTCCATCTGGTCGACGGGACGTACGAGCTGTTCCGCTACTTCCTCTCGCCGGCCGCGTCCTTCGACCGGACCGCTCCCGAGGAACTGAGGGCGGTGCGCGGCGTCCTCGGGTCGATCCTGGGCATGCTCGAAGGCGGCGCGACGCATCTGGGCGTGGCCACCGATCACGTCATCGAGTCCTTCCGTAACCTGCTCTGGTCCGGCTACAAGACGGGTGAAGGCATGGACCCCCTGCTCTACGCTCAATTCCAGCCGCTGGAAGCTGCGCTTGGCGCGCTCGGCGTCGTCGTCTGGCCCATGGTCGAGTTCGAGGCGGACGATGCGCTGGCCGCGGCTGCGGTCATGGCCGCTTCCGATGACCGCGTCGATCGGGCCATCGTGTGCACACCGGACAAGGATCTGGCGCAGTGCGTGCGCGGCGACCGCATCGTTCAGCTCGACCGGCGCACGCGCGAGCTGCGCAACGAATCGATGGTGCGGCAAAAATTCGGTGTCCCGCCCTCGTCGATTCCCGACTGGCTAGCCCTCGTGGGCGACAGCGCGGATGGCTACCCTGGTCTGCCCGGCTGGGGCGCCAGATCTGCCGCGATCGTGCTCGCCCGTTATCAGCACCTCGAGCACATTCCGAAGCTGGCCACGGAGTGGGACGTGTCCGTGCGCGGAGCGATGCGGCTGGCCGCGACGCTCGTGGAACAACGCGAGCGCGTCCTGCTCTTCCGGGAGCTTGCCACGCTGCGCACGGACGCGCCCATCGGCGCCGACGTGGACGCGCTGCGCTGGCTGGGACCGCGCGCCGAGTTCGCGGCGTGGGCGGAGCGACTCGGCACGCCGGCGCTACACCAGCGCGCGTCGATGCTGGCGGCAGCGCGGGGTTAGTGTCGTCGGCTCAATACCCCTTAACGTACGGTAGCTTTCCCGCCGTCGCCTCGATGGCCGCGCCCGCTTCGAGGAGCACCGCCGTCGAGTCCCACGTCCCTGCCACGAGCTGGTTGCGCGGGCCGTCGGGCACGGTGGCCTTGATCACGCGCTCGCCGAAGCGCACCTCTTGCTTCTCCACGTCCACCGCCACCGGGGTCTGAGGCTCGCGGCCGATGGCCTTCTGGAGCCACTCGAGGTCGGCCTGCGAGGCAACCAGGCAGGGAATGCCGAGCATGACGCAGTTGCCGAAGAAGATCTCGCCGAAGGAGCCGCCCACGATGGCGCGGATGCCCCAGCGCATGAGGGCCTGAGGGGCGTGCTCCCGGGAGGACCCGCAGCCGAAATTCTGGCCGACCACCAGCACGGACGCGCCCTGGTAGACCTTCTGGTTGAAGGGGTGCTCGGGGTTCTGCTTCCGCGCGTCCTCGAAGGCGTGCTCGCCCATGCCTTCGAAGGTGACGGCCTTGAGGAAGCGCGCGGGGATGATGCGGTCGGTGTCGATGTCGTTGCCGGTGACGGGGATGCCGCGGCCCGAGATCTGGCGGCGCTTGAAGTCGGTGACGCTCATTTCAGGATCTCCCTCACGTCGGTGACGGCACCGGTGATGGCGGCGGCCGCCACCATGGCCGGGCTCATGAGCAGCGTGCGCCCGGTGGGGCTGCCCTGGCGCCCGATGAAGTTGCGATTGCTCGACGAAGCGCTCATCTCGCGGCCCTGGAGCTTGTCGTCGTTCATGCCCAGGCACATCGAGCAGCCGGCCTTGCGCCACTCGAAGCCCGCGGCCTGGAAGATCTCGTGCAGGCCTTCGGCCTCCGCGGCCTTGGCCACCTGCTGCGAGCCGGGGACGATGAGCGCGCGCACGCCCTTGGCCACCTTGCCCTTCTTGGCCACCTCGGCCGCGATGCGCAGATCGGACAGGCGCCCGTTGGTGCACGAGCCCACGAAGGCCACGTCGATCTTTGCACCCTTGATCGGCTGGCCCGCCGCGAAGCCCATGTGGGCGAGCGCCTCGCGGAAGGTGGAGCGCTCGGCTTCGGGCTGTGCCTCGGGCGCCGGGATCTTCTGGCTCACGCCCACCGACATGCCCGGGTTGATGCCCCATGTCACCACCGGCTCGATGGCCGGGGCGTCGAGGCGCGCCACGTCGTCGAACGCGGCGCCCGCCTCGGTGGCCATGGTCTTCCACCAGGCGGCCGCCCTGTCGAAAGCCGCGCCCTGGGGCGCGTAAGGCCGGCCGCGGAGATGGTCGATCGTGGTCGCGTCGGGATTCACG
>DASYTI010000184.1 GCA_036002485.1 Candidatus Methylomirabilota bacterium
GCGAGAAGGCCACATGCCATCACCGCCATGAATGTTCTGCGCTCCATCACGGGGTCCTCCGAGCAGGCGGTCTGGGACTCTGCGTCGACTGGATAGGGAACGTGGAGCAGCCGGGTCGGGTCCACCAGCAGCCCTCCTTACTAGCTGGGCGGAGTGTAGCAGAGCGCTCCTCGGAGCGTGGCGCCTAGCGCACGTCGAGCGGCGGCGCCGCGCGCGAATCGGGAGGGCTCAACCGAGGCGCCAGAGGTCGGCGAATGCCGCGCGGATCTTGTCGGCGAGGGACTTCCTGATCAGGATGGAGTGTTGCGGAACCCGGTCGAAGCGGAGCCTCACCATGGGCAGCCACAGCACCTTGGTGTCCGACGCGGTGATGTCGGCCCAGGGAACGCAGATGGGTGGATTGCCCGCCCGGAACAGGGCCATCGGCCGGAAGCAGATGCCGCGTGAGTCGGCGGCGACGTGGACGGCGTTGCGATAGGTGGCCAGCCCCATCTGGATGGACTGAAACTTCCACTGATGAGCCACGGGGAGCTCTCCGCGCAAGGGGTACGCCTTGGCCAGGTCGTGCCAGCCGCCCGCGTACGCCACGCCCCAGCAGATCCAGAGCCAGAGCAATGGCATGGCCACGAAGAAAAGAAGCGGGGCCAGATCGCGCACCGCCCCGTGCTCGAAAGTCCCCGAGCGGGCAAGCAGCGCGGCCCCGCCTCCGGCGAGCGCGGGCAGCAGCAAGAGGATGGAGAGCCGCCGCATCGTCTGAGCCCGGTTGGGACGCGCGGCCTGACCAGCAGCCATGTTTCCCACTCTATCCGATCTTCGGCTCCCACGACGGCGCGCCTGTCAAATCAGGCCCTTCATTCTCAACAGCTCCGCCACCAGCACCGCGCCCTTGGCCGCGCCCATCTTGGTGTTGTGGCTGACCAGCACGAACTTGACGCCGTTGGGCAGCGCGGAATCCTTGCGTACGCGGCCCACGGTGGTGACCATGCCCTCGCCACGGTCGCGGTCCAGCCGCGGCTGTGGCCGGAAGGGATCGTCGTGAACATGGATCAGTCTGGACGCCGGCGGCGCCATGGGCAGACCCGCCAGCTCGGGTGGCGCGAAATCACGCATGGCCGCCGTCACCTCCTCGACCGAGGCGGCCGTGCCAAGATCGGCGAAGACGGCCTCGGTATGGCCCTCGAGAACGCTCACGCGTGTGCACGTGCAGCTCACGGCCAGCTTCGCCGGCGTGACGCCACCGGCCGTGAAGACGCCAAAGATCTTCGTCAGCTCGCGCTGCACCTTTTCCTCTTCGCCGACGATGTACGGGATGACGTTGTCCATCACGTCGAGCCCCAGCACGCCGCCGGAGCGGCCCGCGCCAGACACCGCGGCCATCGAGGTCATGAAGACCGTCTTCAGGCCGAAGGCCTTGTGCAGAGGGGCCAGCGCAATCGCCATGCCCGTGGTGTGGCAGTTGGGAATGGCCGTGACAAAGCCCTTCCAGCCACGTCGCGCCGCCATTTCCTTGACGAGGGGCGCGTGGTCGGAGTTCACCCCGGGTATCAGGAGGGGCGAGTCGTCTTCCATCCGGAAGGTCGAGGCGGCGGAGATCACGGGGGTGACCGCCGCATACCTGGGCTCGAGCACCTTGGCCACGTCCGATTCCACGGCCGAGAAGATGAGATCCACGGAGGCGGGGTCGAACCTGGCGCTGTCTTGAATGACCATACCCTTGAATTCTTCGGGCACTTCGCCTTCGGCCCACCAGCCGGTGGCGCCACCGGGAGACTTGATGCCTTCGGTGTAGGGCTTGCCGGCGCTGCGCGGCGAGCCGGCCAGGGCGGTAACCCTGAACCAGGGGTGTGGGGCCAGGCACGCCAGGAATTGCTGGCCCGCGATGCCGGTGGCTCCGATGACGGCGACATTCAATCTCTGTCCGGACATTGCTGAGATCTCCTCTCCTGTCCCGGAAATGAAAAAGGCCCGTGACCTGGTGGTCGCGGGCCTCATTGATCCGAGAACTTCGTGATACTGGGTTAGTAAGCTCCTCCGGCGCGCGCCACCGCGATCGCTGGGCGGCCCGTGGTGCGGGACCCCAGCCTGTCCTTCTCGGTGGTTCGCTTGAACCGACAATGCATGATGCGCGATTATCGGCGAGTGCGGCGCCGGCTGTCAAGCTTGCGCGGCCTGACATCCTAATCATGACCCTCGATACCGGCGGTGCCGCGGCCCTCGTCGCGAAGATCGAATCACTCGGGGCGCGAGTGATAACCCCATGCGCCGCCGGCTCCATGGTGTGGCGCATCTGGGGAGAGGGCCCACCCCTCGTGCTGCTTCACGGCGCGAGCGGCTCCTGGACGCACTGGATCAGAAACGTGCTACCGCTCGCCGCGCGCTTCCGCGTGCTCGCGCCGGACATGCCCGGGTTCGGCGACTCGGATGCGCCGCTCGAGCCTCATACCGCCGACGGGCTCGCTGATCTCGTGGCGTCAGGGCTCGACGCTATCCTGCCGCCACCCGCGGAGCTCGACCTGGCCGGCTTCTCCTTCGGCGGCATCATCGGTGGGCTCATGGCCGCTCGGCTCACGCGGCGCATTCGCACCCTGGTGCTGCTCGGAACGGGCGGCCTTGCCCTGGGTCGGACTCCGACGCGGCCCCTGCTCCGGATTCAGTCGGGCATGGCGCCTGACGAGATCCGGCACGTGTATCGCGAGAATCTCAGGACGCTGATGATCGCGAGCGCCGACAAGGTCGACGACCTGGCGGTGTTTCTCCAGATCGAGAACCTCCGGCGGACGCGGTTCAGGTCAGGGGACATCCCGGAGTCGGATGTCCTGCTGAAGGCGCTGCCGGCAATTCACGCGCGCATCACCAGCATCTGCGGAAGCCTCGATGCATTCACGGGGCCGCATCTCGAGGATTGTCGGCGAATACTGGCGTCGGCTCAGCCGGACCTCGACTTCCGCGTGATCGAGGGCGCCGGCCACTGGACCCCGTACGAAGCCGCCGATCGGGTCAACGCCATCCTGGTCGACATGCTGAGGGAAAGCCCTGGAGCGGGCGCGTCCTAGCCTGGACTATTCGCGAGACAATGCCACCCTGGTCTACTCAGCCCTCGCCTCAGGGCTGCGCCCTTCAGCTCGAACTGCGGCCCTCTCCCTCTCCGAGGGAGAGGGCCGCAGTTCGAGCTGAGCAGCGTAGCTGCGAGGCGAGGGCTGAGTAGATCAGGGGGAGGCCAGGATGCGGTACGCGCGCTTGCGAATAGCTCGGGCTAGCTGAACCGCGGGACCCGCCCGGCCACCGCGCGCACCTTGCGCGGCGCCGCCAGCCAGATGGCCACGGCGGAGAGCGTGCTCATGCCGATGGCGATCCAGAAGGCCAGCGTGTAGCTGCCCGTCGCGTCGTGGAGGGCGCCGGTCAGCCAGGGCCCGACGGCTCCGCCTCCCACGGCGGCCAGCATCAGCGTGCCGAAGACCGTGCCGTAGTGCTTGCCCTGGAAGATCTCCGCGGGAATGGCCCCGACGACGGAGGTGAGGCCGTAGCCGAGCATGCCCTGGGAGATGACCATGAGGTAGAGCAGCACCGGGGTCGGAGCCTCGCGCATGAGGAGCAGCGCGATGTAGCAGATGACGAATCCCAGCCCGCCCACCGTCCACACCCACTCGCGCCCGATCCGGTCCGAGATATGGCCGAGCGCGATCTGGCCCGGGATGCCCGCCAGGCTCACGAACCCGAGCGCCCACGCGGCATAACTCGGGCTGAAGCCGATCTCCATCAGGTACTTGGTCTGGTGCACTTGCACCGCGTACCAGGAGAAAAGACCGGTGAAAAATCCCAGGGCGATCCACCAGAAGCGGGTGGTTCGAACGGCCCGGGCCAGCGTCCAGTCCACGGCCGCCCAGGCCGGATCCACGATATTCGATGGCTGACGGTCGGACTCGCTCTGGGTAAGCGCGCGGTCGCCGTCGGGCTGCAATCCCATGTCTTCGGGTCGGCGCTTGAGCAGGAGATTCAGCGGCGCGAGCAGCGCCAGCACGAGAATGCCCATGGCCCAGCACGCCGCGCGCCACCCCGCGCGACCGATCAGCGACTGGAGCCAGGGCAGCAAGATGATGGAGCCCACACCCACCCCGGAGAAGGCCAGACTCATCGCGAGCCCGCGACGGCGGACGAACCAGTTGGGCAGAAACAATCCTTGCCCGGTGTAGCCGAGACAGACGCTGCCCCCGCCGACCATCACGCCGAGCGTGGCATAGAGATGCCATCGCTGGCTCACGAAGGTGGCAAGGAGCAGCCCCACCCCGATGAAGCCCACACCCAACTCCATCACTACCCGGGGCCCGCGCCTGTCCATGAGCCGCCCGAGGGCCGGACTCAGGACCGCGGACACGAGGAAGCCGAAGGAAAAGGCCCCGGCGGTCACGCCTCGCTCCCAGCCGAACTCGTCGAGGATGGGCGGGAAGAGCAGAGAGAAGGCGGTGCGGGCATTGACGCCCACGCCCATGGTGATGAAGGCGACGGCGACGATGACCCACCCGTAGAAGAAGCGCGAGCGCATGCGACGGGCTACGAAGTCTTCACACAAGCGCGAGGAGGGCCCGATCAGCGGCTGGACGGGCTCGCGGCCACACATTCCTCGAAAAGCTTGAGGGCCGCGCGCGTGAACGCCCACATGTTCGCCTCGCGATCCGCGTCGCCCGTCTCCACGGTGATCACGCGCTCCACGGGCCCGGCCACCGCGATGCACGCATGCCCGCTCTTGTCGCCATAGCGGTTGCCGGTGGGCCCCGCGGCGCCCGTCTCGGAGAGACCCCACGTGGTGCCGAGCTTCTCGCGCGCCGTGCGCGCCTTGAGGAGGGCATAGGGCTCGGAGCTGGAGCGGATGCCGCGCATGGCGTCGTCGGGAATCGCGAGGAAGGCCCGACGCGCCGCCTGCGTGTAGATGACGGCGCCGCCCATGAAGTATGCCGAGGCTCCCGGGATGGAGAGGAGAGCGGCCGAGATCAGGCCGCCCGCCGAGGACTCGGCCACGGCCAGGGTCTCTTTGCGCGCCACGAGACGCGCGGCCACGGATGCGGAGAGGGAGGAGAGATTTTCTGGCATTGTCCTGGGAACCTCCTTGGGGTCTGAACCAGCCCATTGCGCGAGGAGCGCGGAAAGAGTATCAAATAGGAGGACGTTTCGTGTGGTTGACCTTTTGCGTATGCCGAAGCCGGACGGAGGAGACAAGCCCATGGGCCAGAGCCTGGAACAGTTCGCCGCCGAGTGCCGTCGCATCCTGAAGGACACCCCGGGCCCCGACGGGCGCGAGAAGGTCCGCGCGCTCGTGGAGGAGATCCTCAAGGACGACGCTTTCCTCGCCAAGCACGTCGGCGATGATGTCCCCGAGCGGAAGATTCTCTACGAAGATCCCGAGCTCGGTTTCTGCATCCTCGCCCACGTGCATCACGGCGCCAAGGAGAGCGCGCCGCACGATCACGGCCCCACCTGGGCGATCTACGGCCAGGCCGAGGGCGAAACCCTGATGAACGAGTGGGCCATGGTGGAGCCGGCGAGCGAGAAGCAGCCCGGCAAGGTCCGTCACGTCAGGGCCTACCCGCTGAAGCGGGGCATGGCCCACGTCTACAACGAGGGCGATCTCCACTCCCCGAAGCGAGAGGGCTCGACCCGGCTCATTCGCATCGAGGGCCAGAACATGGACAAGGTGAAACGCCTGGCCTACGAAAAAATCTAGCCTGAATCATTCACGAGGGCGCGTACCGGTAACCTCCCCCTTATCTACTCAGCCCTCGCCTCATGGCTTCGCCCTTCAGCTCGAACTGCGGCCCTCTCCCTCGGAGAGGGAGAGGGCAGGGTGAGGGTGGCGTTGTCTCGCGACTAGTCCAGATTAGGCCAGAAAAGAGTCGACGACTTCGTAGCGCTCCGTCGTCACGCTGGCCCCGGTGGCGGCGGAGGTTCCTGCCTGCCTGAGCGCTCGCGCTTGCTCGCTCGCCGCCATCGCTTCCTGACTTTCCCAGAGCGTGACGATCAGCCCCTTGCCCGCCTCGCGGTCCACGAGCCAGTAGACGGCCTTGAGCCCGCGGTCCTTCTGGATGCTCGGCTTGACCTGCTCGCGCGCGCGAACAATCCACCGCTCCAGCTCTTCTGGGGTTCCCTGCCAGGTGCCGATGCGCGCGAAGTCCATGCGGCTCACGATACCTCAGCGACGACAGGACCTCCCCCGGCCTCCTCGAGATCCCAGTTGCCCACGGGCGGACTATAGCGCAAACTTCTCGAGTCTGGCTTCCGGGCCCGGCTTCGGCTAGGATAGGGTGCACGTATAACCGCGAGGAGGCTCACTATGCAGCGCTTCGACAGGCATCGGCAGGACGTCGGCAACATCGTGTTCCTCGAGCACGTCAACGTGCGCGTGCCCGATCAGCGGCTCGCCACCGCCTTCTACATTCAAGGGCTGGGCTTCACGCGCGACCCTTATATCATGGTGGGCGTCGAGAACATGTGGATCAACATGGGCCAGACCCAGTTCCACCTGCCCACGGGCGAGCCCAATCTCATGCGCGGCCACGTGCAGATCGTCGTCCCCGACCTCGAGGCGATCCCCGCGCGGCTCGATGCCGTCCGCGACCATCTCAAGGACACCAAGTTCGGCTACAGCGTGGAGGACAAGTACATCGCCGTCACCACCCCGTGGGGCAACCGGCTCCGCCTCTTCGCGGCCGGGCCGACCTTCGGCGACATGACCCTCGGCATCACCCATGTCGAGATCCCCGTGGAAACTGGGCGCGCGGCGGGAATCGCGCGCTTCTACGAGAAGGTCCTGGGCGCCCCCTCCACGGTGACGCCCGATGCGGACGGGGTGGCCGCCCACGTGAAAGTGAGCCAGCGGCAGGAGATGGTCTTCCGCGAGACATCGAAGCCCATCCCCGCCTACGACGGCTACCACGTCGCCGTCTACATCACGAACTTCTCCGGGCCGCACGAGTGGCTCGACAAGCACGGCCTCGTCAGCGAAGAGAGCAACGAGTACCAGTATCGCTTCAACAAGATTGTCGATCCTGACACGCGCGAGGAACTCTGCATGATCGAGCACGAGGTGCGGTGCTACACGCACCCGATGTTCTTCCGTCCGCTCGTGAACCGCAACCCGGCCCAGCGCCAGGCGACCTACCAGCGCGGGCGAGACGCCTTCTACCCGGCCGGCTGAGGCTGCCGGCGGGGATCGGAGCACCAGCGGGGCCGTCGGCATGAAGCATGCCGGCCCCGGCGCCCTTGATCGTCTCGAGCCTCTACTGAGGACGATCCGTTCCCGGACCGCGCTTGCCGAACGGAGTCGCGGCATCTTCTATCGCGGGCGAGATCCCTTCCTCCACTTCCACGAGGATCCCGCAGGATTCTTCTGCGACATCAAGATCGACGGGCGCTTCCGTCGCCACCCCGCCACCACGAAAGCCCAGCAGCGCACGCTAATCGCGCGCGTAGTCCACCTCGCCCGAATCCCTCTCGCTAGAATCCCTCTCGCTAGAATCCCTCTCCCCCATCGGGGGAGAGGACCGCGTCGTCAAGCTCGCCAGCATCCCTCTCCCCCATCGGGGGAGAGGGCAGGGTGAGGGGGCCGGAGTCGGGGCTAGCGCGATGCCGAACGTTCTCGTGACCATGCCCTTCAACGAAGGCCAGCTCAACCGCCTCCGCGCCGTCTCGCCCGATCTCCATGTCACGTGCGAAGACGCCGAGAAGGCCGACTACTCCGCCACGGACATCCTCTACGCGGGCATGCCGCCCCGCGACCTGTCCCGCGCGCCCAGGCTCAAGTGGGTCCAGCTCCACATGGCTGGGGTGAACGCGCTGTACGACCACCCCATCTACACGGACACGGCCATCGTCTTGACCACGACGAGCGGCGTGCACGGGCCCACCATCGCGGAGTACGCGATC
>DASYTI010000185.1 GCA_036002485.1 Candidatus Methylomirabilota bacterium
GCGAAAGTCGCACGGATAGGTTTCCTGGTGACCGGTTCGCTTGAATCTCCCGAGACGCGAATAAGCCTCGACGCTTTCCGGCAAGGACTACGCGAACGCGGCTATGTGGAGGGTCAGAACATCGTCATCGAGTACCGAGCGGCGGACGGGAAGATCGAGCGGCTCCCGGATCTGGCGATCGAGCTGGCCCGTCTCAAGGTCGACCTCATCGTTGCGGGGAGTACGCCCCAGGCCCGTGCTGCACAGCAAGCGACCAAGACTATCCCCATTGTCGCGGGCGCGATGGGCGACCCTGTCGGAGATGGACTCGTGGCCAGCCTCTCGCGGCCGGGTGGGAACATCACGGGGTTGACCTTCCTTGGACCGGAGCTGGTCCCCAAGCGTCTCGACCTGCTCAAGGAAGCGCTCCCCAGGGTTTCCCGCGTCGCTGCCCTCTGGCACCCCGGCGCCTTCAGCGAGCGCACGACGACAGACATGTTAAAGCAGACAGAGGCGGCGGCACGGACCCTTGGAGTGCAACTTCAACTCGTGGGGGTGCGAGGTTCCGACGAGTTCGACCGCGCATTCTCCACGATGATCAAAGAGCGCGCCGAGGCCCTCATCGTGTTTCCGAGCTCGATGCTCTTCAATGAACGCAGACGTATCGTCGATCTCGCCGCCAAGCGCCGGCTGCCCGCGATGTACAACGCCAGGGAGTTCGCGGCACTCGGCGGCCTCATTGCCTATGGAGCGAGCCTCACCGACTTGCTCCGCCGCAGCGCCACGTACGTGGACAAAATCCTCAAAGGCGCCAAGCCGGGCGACTTGCCCATCGAGCAGCCCACCAAGTTCGAGCTGCTCATCAACCTCAAGACCGCCAAGGCGCTCGGGCTCACAATCCCGCAGTCGCTGCTGCAGCGCGCCGATGAGGTGATCCAGTGACGCGGGGATGAAGAGACATGGTAATCTGTCTGCCATGAAAACTACCATTGACCCCGCCGGGCGCCTCGTCATCCCCAAGCAGATCCGGCAGGAAGCGGGCCTACGCCCCGGCATGCCTCTCGATGTGCGGTGGCGGGCGGGCCGGATCGAGATCGAGCCCGCCCCCCTGCCCGTGAAGCTCGTGCGCAAGGGACGGCTCCTCGTCGCGGTCCCGGAGAAGGACGTCGCGACGCTGGGCGCGGACACCGTCGAGCGGACTCGTCAAACCCTGAGGCGCGAGCGCAGCCCGCGGGCTTGAAGGGCGGTGCCTGCGTTTCTTCCCGACACAAGCTGCATGGTGGCTGCCGTCTGCGCGTGGCACGAGCACCATGAGAGGGCGAGAGCGGAGATCGAGCGTCGTCTGCATGACGCCGACACGTTGCTCGTGGCAGCTCCCGCCCTCATCGAGGCATATTCGGTACTCACCCGACTGCCACCGCCCCACCGTCTGTCCGCGGCGGATGCTCTCACGCTCCTGGAAGCGAACTTCATGAGCACGGGAAAGATCGTCGCGCTTGAGGCGAGATCTTACCGGGCCCTCCTGCGCCGGGCGCCACGAGATGGCATCGCCGGCGGCCGAACCTATGACGCCATCATCGCCGAGTGTGCCAGGAGGGCGAAGGACACGACACTCCTCACGTTCAACATCAGCCACTTCATGCCCTTTGCCCGGACGGGACTCGAGATCGTCGTGCCCGGCCATCGATGAGTCAGGGCCGGCGGGGTGATCAGTGAGCAGGGCAGCTTTCGTCGCCCCTCACCCTGCCCTCTCCCCAGAGGGGAGAGGGATGAGGAACGCAGAGGGGAGAGGGAGATAGGGGCACCGTGAGCCATCGCCTCTTCACCGACGAGCACCAAATGCTGAGGAGAAGCGTGCGCGCCTTCGTGGAGAAGGAGGTCGCGCCGCGCGTGGACGAGTGGGAGACGGCGGGGCGGATCCCGAAGTCTTTCTGGCGACGGCTCGGGGAGGTGGGATTCCTTGGGCTGGAGTTTCCCGTGGAGTACGGCGGGGCGGGCGGCGATTTCCTGTCGAGCGTGGTGCTGGGGGAGGAGATGGCGCGCTGTCGATCGGGCGGCGTGGCCTTCAGCGTGCTGGTGCACACGGACATGTCCTCGCCCTGGCTCACACGCTACGGGAATGATGCGCAGAAGCGGAAATACGTGCCAGGGATCATCAGCGGGGAAACCGTCTGCGCGCTGGGAATCACGGAGCCGGGCACGGGCTCTGACATGGCGAACCTGTCTTGTCGCGCGGTGAGGAAAGGGCACCAATATCTGCTCACGGGCAACAAGACCTTCATCACCAACGGCGTGTACGGGGACCTGTACTTCGTCGCGGCGCGGACCGCGCCAGGCACGGCCGAGCGGCGCCACGACGGCCTCTCCATGTTCCTGGTCGAGCGGGAGCTGCCCGGCTTCACCGTCAGCCGCAAGCTCGACAAGATGGGCATGCTCGCCTCCGACACGGCGGAGCTGGCTTTCCACGAGTGTCCGGTGCCGGCGGAGAATCTGCTGGGGATCGAGGGGCGCGGCTTCCAGCAGCTCGCGGCCGGGCTCCAGCGCGAGCGGATCATGGCCGCGGTGCTGGCGCTCTCGGGCGCGGCCCAGGCGCTCGAGGACACCCAGAAATATATCCAGGAGCGCCACGCCTTCGGCGGTCCGCTGAGCGACAAGCAGGCCCTGCGGCACCGGATGGCGGAGATGGCCACGGAGCTCGAGGCCGCGCGGCATCTCGTGTACCACGCGGCGGGGCTCTACAATGCCGGGCGGGACTGCGTCACCGAAGTCTCCATGGCCAAGCTCTTCGGCACCGAGGTGGCCAACCGGGTCGCGTACCAGGCGGTCCAGCTCCACGGCGGCTACGGGTACATGCGGGAGTTTTCCGTGGAGCGGTTCTTCCGCGACGTGCGGCTCTGGACCATCGCCTCGGGCACGTCCGAGATGATGAAAGAGATCATCGCCAAGCGGCTTCTCCGATAGCGAATCGCCCCATGAGATCAAAGGAGATCGACATGACCCGTCCGAGACGAGGCGTCATTGTAAACAGCGCGGTTTTCATACTGGTAGTACTCGGGCTCGCGGTGACCTCGGTGCGCGCCCAGGACATCGTGAAGATCGGCCAGATCGAAGCGCAGACGGGCGCCAACGCCATCTACGGCTGGATGTCTTCGCAGGGCACGGCCCTCGCCGTGGACGAGATCAACAAGGCGGGCGGCTTCAAGGTCGGGAGCAAGACCTACAAGATCCAGCTCATCGCCCTGGACACCCGCGGCGAGCCCAAGGAAGCGACGGTCCAGCTCAAGCGCCTGATCGAGGTGGACGGAGCGAAGTACATCTTCGGACCCTTTCTCTCCAACGTCTTCCTGGCCATTCGGCCCTACGCCGCCGAGTTCAACGGCAAGGTCCTGATGTGGGGCGGGGCGACGCGGATCCACGACTATGTCGGCACCCCCGGCCACGAGTTCTTGATGCGCACGTGGAACTGGGACGCGGGCGGCAACGGCTTCGGCGAGCTGATGGTGGACAATCTGGTGAAGACCACGGGCGCCAAGAAGATCGCCATGCTGTTCCAGAACGACCAGGGCGGCAAGGTGCTCGAAGACATCTATGTGCCCATGTTCAAGAAGAAGGGGATCGAGTATCGTCTCGACTACTTCGAGCCCGGCACCAAGGACTTCTCCGCGGTCCTCGCCAAGGTCGCGGCCTGGAAGCCCGACTTCCTCTTCCCCAGCTACGCCGATTCCTACCTCTACGATATCGTCAGGCAGGCCACGGAGGCCGGCCAGCTGAAGAAGTTCTTCCTGGTGCGCGGCTCCCTCGGCCCGGGGCTCAAGAACAAGGACGGCCTCGACGAGTACATGGTCTATGTCCCCAAGTACTTCGAGGAGGCTGAGAAGAAGGACGCAAAGGTGGCGAAGTTCATCAAGGCCTACAAGGACTTCTACAAGCGCGACTTCCCGTACGATCAGGCGCCCCTCTGCTCGGCCTCGTGCTACGACCACGTCTACATGCTGGTCGAGGCCATGAAGAAGGCCGGCACCGTCGACGACCCCGCCGCCGTCAAGAAGGCGCTCATGTCCATGACCTACGACGGGCTCTGGAAGATCCGCTTCGACGACAAGGGCGAGGCCATCTTCAACTTCGACGTCGTCCGGCTCAAGAAGGGCGGCGCCCTCGAGGTGACGCACATCAACCCGAATTGACCCCGCAGGAGATCACGGAACCCCATCCAGCTCGGATCATGCGCGCGCACGTGCTCCCCCTCACCCTGCCCTCTCCCCCAGTGGGGGAGAGGGATCGAACGAAGATGGCGACGCTGTTATCATCCCTCTCCCCCATCGGGGGAGAGGGTAGGGTGAGGGGGCGGACGATGACGAACGCGCGCCAGTGAATAGTCCGTGACGCAGCTCGTTCTCGGCCAGGTCCTCAACGGCGCGATCATCGGCGCCATGTACGGCATCATTGCACTTGGTATCACGCTGACGTTCGGGATCACCGGCATCGTGAATTTCGCCCTGGGCGAGTTCATGATGATCGGCGCCTATGCCACCTACGCGCTCGCCGAGCGCGGCGGGCTCCCCTACCCGGTGGCCGTGGTGCCTGGATGCCTCGTGGCCGCCGCGGCCGGGTACCTCTCCAACAAGGCCTTCTTCCGCTTCACTCGCAATAACCTCGTCAACGGACTCCTCGTCTCCATCGGCCTCATCTCCATCTTCGAGAGCGCGGCCATGCTCCTGTGGACGGCCACGCCCGTCGAGATGCACTTCGTCCTCCCGGGCGCGCTGCGGGTGGGCGACATCGGCCTGCCCAAGATGAAGCTCGTCGTCTTCGCCGTCATCGTGGTCGTCATCGTCGCCACCTACCTGGGCCTGGCCCGCACCTGGCTAGGACGCGCCGCCTTCGCCTACGCGCAGAACCCGGAAGCCGCCATGCTGATGGGCGTGCACACTCCCCGGCTGGAGACCGCCGTCATGCTCTACTCGACGGGGCTGGCCGGGCTGGGGGGCGCCCTCTACGCGAGCCTCTACTCGCTCGAGCCCGCCATGGGGGGCGTCTACGTGCTCAAGGGCATGGAGGCGGCGATCCTGGGCGGCATCGGCAGCCTCATGGGCTCGCTGTGGGGCGGGGTGATCCTCGGCGTCATCGAGGGCGTCGGCTCCATCCTCCTCCCCACGGCCTTCCGCGACGCGTACGGCCTGGCCGTGCTGGTGGCCATCCTGCTCTTCCGGCCCGCGGGCCTGTTCGGCGACGAATGACGGGCCAGGCGCTCCTCTGGGGCGCGCTGTACGCGCTGCCCCTCCTCGTGCGGAGCGACTTCCTGCTCACCATCTTCATCTTCACGTTCATCTACGGCATCCTCGCCGTGACGTTCGACCTGATCTTCGGCTTCACGGGCCAGCTCTCGATGTTTCACCCGGCTGTCTTCGGCGTCTCCGCCTACATGACCCATCTGCTCGCCGTCCACGCGGGGCTGCCCTTCTGGGCGGCCACCCTGCCCTCCGCGGCGGCGGCCGTCGTCCTCGCGGTGGTCGTGGGCAGCATCTGCTTCAAGTTCCGGCTCAAGACCTTCTACTTCGCCGTGGTCACGCTTGCCTTCTCGGAGATGATCCGGCTCGTCGTCATGAACTGGAACAGCGTCACCAACGGCACCTTGGGCCTCGTGGTGGCGGGCAAGCCGACGATCTACTGGCCGGGGAGCGGCGTGGTCCCCATCAAGGGGCCCATCGCCTGGTACTACCTCACCCTCGTCTGCCTCTCGGTCACGGTGTTGATCTGCTCCCGCTGTCTCCGGTCGTGGATGGGGCGCTGCTTCGGCGCCATCCGCCTCAACGAAGACCTCGCCCGCACCCTCGGGATCAACGTGTTCCGCTACAAGCTCCTGTCCTTTGCCATCGGCAATGCCCTCGCCTCGTTCGCCGGTGGGCTCTACGGCTACTACACGGGGTACATCGACCCGGGCTACCTCGGCATCAACCAGTCGATGGAGGTGCTGGCCATGGTGCTGCTGGGCGGCCAGGGCACCCTCACCGGGCCCATCGTGGGCTCCTTGGTGCTCACGGGCCTGCCGCATGCCATCGATCTCCGGGCCGAGCTGCGCGCCGTTCTCTACGGCGCCATCCTGATCTTCACCATTCTCGTGATGCCTCGAGGCATCGTGGGCACCCTCAACGCCTGGAGGTCACGGCGTGTCTCTTGAGGTGGGCGGGCTCACCAAGCGCTTCGTCGGCCTGATCGCCGTCGACGACGTCTCCTTCACCGTGGAGCCCGACGAGATCGTGGGCATCATCGGCCCCAACGGCTCCGGCAAGACCACGCTGTTGAGCATGATGGCGGGGCTCCTGACTCCCACCTCCGGGCGTGTGCTGTGGAAGGGGCGAGAGATCCAGCGCCTGCGGCCGGATATCATCGCCGGGCAAGGCGTGGTCAAGACCTTCCAGAATCCGCAGGTCTTCGCGGAGCTGAGCGTGTTCGAGAACGTGCAGGTGGCGAGCCATCTGAAGCTCAAGCGTGAGCTGGGCCTCCGCCGCGCGCTCGAGGTCGTGGGCGCCGCGCGGGACGTCGAGCGCCGTCTGGCCGAGCGGGTTGCCGAGGTGCTGTCCCTCTGCAACCTGGGCGGAGCCACGCGGCAGCTCGCGGGCAACCTCTCTTACGGCGAGGAGAAGATGCTCGGCATCGCCATGGCTCTCATGTGCGAGCCCGAGCTGTTGCTCCTCGACGAGCCGGCCACCGGTCTCGGGCGTGACGAGATCCGCAACCTGGAGGCCGTCCTCGACAAGGTTCACGCCGCCGGCACGACGCTGTGCCTGGTGGACCACAAGATCGGCTTTCTCCGCGGGCTGGCCGGCCGGGTTATCGCGCTCAACTACGGCCGGAAGATCGCGGAGGGGCCGCCCGAGCAGGTCCTGAACGAGCCGGCGGTGATCGAGGCGTACCTCGGAGCGGGCCATGCTCGAGCTTGAGGGGATCGACTGCCACTACGCCAAGGTGCACGTCCTTCACGGCGTGAGCCTCGCGGTGAACCGCGGCGAGATCGTGTCCATGATCGGCCCCAACGCCGCCGGCAAGACCACGACCCTCCGGGTCATGGCCGGGCTCAAGCAGCCATCGGCCGGACGCGTCCGCTACCTGGGCGAGGACATCACGCGGCTCCAGCCCTTCGAGCGTGTCCAGCGCGGCCTGGTGCTGGTCCCTGAAGGGAGGCAGATCTTCCCGAAGTTCACCGTCCTCGACAATCTCAGGATGGGCGCCTACCAGCGGCCGGACCGCGGCGCGATCGACGGGGACCTCGAGAGCGTCTACGAGCTCTTCCCCCGCCTGCGCGAGCGACGCGACCAGCGTGGGGGCTCGCTCTCCGGGGGCGAGCAGCAGATGCTGGCCATCGGTCGCGGGCTCATGGCGCAGCCCAGGTCTCTGCTCCTCGACGAGCCCTCGCTCGGGCTCGCGCCTATTGTTGTCAGCGAGATCGCGCGGACCATTCGCGAGCTGGCGAGCCGCGGGCTCACGATCATGCTCGTGGAGCAGAACGCCGCCATGGCCCTCGAGCTGGCCGACCGCGCCTATCTGCTCGAGTCTGGGCACATCTCGCTGCAGGGGACGGCCGCCGATCTGCAGAAGACCGACGTGGTTCGAAAGCTCTATCTCGGCGCGTGACGGCTGCCATGACGGCTCTCCTCGACGTGATGGCGGTGCGGGCGACGGGTAATCCCGGCGCGGTGGTGGTGGAGTGCGGCGAGCCGAGCGGGAGTGTCGAGGAGCGGCTCTGCGACGTCCTCGTCGTGGGGGGCGGGACGGGCGGCATCGCGGCCGCCCTGGCCGCCGCGCGCGCCGGGCGCCGCGTGTGCCTCCTCGAGGAGACGGACTGGATAGGCGGCCAGCTCACGGCGCAGGGCGTCTCCGCCCTCGATGAGCACGAGCACATCGAGCGCTTCGGGGGGACGCGGAGCTACTACGCCCTTCGCGAGGCGATCCGTGATCGCTACCGCCGGCTCTCGCCCGCCCTCGCCTCAGCCAAGCACCCGAACCCGGGGAGCTGCTGGGTCACCCGCCTGGCCTTCGAGGCGCGCGTGGCTGTCGAAGCGCTCCTCGGCATGGCCGCGCCTCATGTCGACGCCCGTCGGCTAGAGCTTCTGACGCGCACCAAGCCCGCGCGGGCGGAAGTCTCCCAGGATCGCATCGAGAGCGTCATGGCCGTCGACCTGGACGATCGCCGCTGGACTCGCATCCGTCCCCGCATCGTCATCGACGCCACCGAGCTCGGCGACCTCTTGCCGCTGGCGGGCGCGGAGTACGTGGTCGGCGCTGAGACCAAGGCCGAGACCGGCGAGCCCCACGCGCAGCCTCTCGAGCCCAAGCCCCACTGCGTCCAGAGCTTCACCTATACCTTCGTTCTCGAGAACACCGGCCCCGGCCAATCTCACGTGATCCCGCGGCCGGAGCGCTACGAGCACTACCGCGACGGCCAGCCCTACTCGCTCCGCATCCACGTCCACGGCGGCGAGATCTACGGTGAGGAGACGAGATGGCTCGAGTACCAGGTGCTCGAGCAGGCGCCCGGGACCAAGGGCGGGCTCTGGACCTATCGCCGTCTCATCGACGCGAGCCTCTTTCCCTCCGGCATCGGCTACGCCAACGACATCAGCATGATCAACTGGCCGGGCAATGACTATCGCGACCAGAGCATCCTCGACCGATCGCCGCTCGAGCAGGCGCAGGCGCTCCAGGACGCCAAGCGCGTGAGCCTCGGCTTCCTCCACTGGCTTCAGACCG
>DASYTI010000186.1 GCA_036002485.1 Candidatus Methylomirabilota bacterium
GCCTTGACGGGTCGGGCATAATCGGCGCCATGGCCACGTGGGGAAAGTTCCCGGACGAGGACGCGCCGAAGGCGGTGGTGGCGCTGGCCGAGCAGGTCGCGGGGGACGGAGGCGTCGCCCTCGCCCTCTACCGTGAGCCGGTGGGCGATCACTGGCACATCTTCTGTCTCCTGCCCATGGACAAGGTGGAGCCGACCCCGTATCAGCGCGACCTCTCGCCGACGCACGCCAAGCGGCTGCAGGAGGTGGTCAGGAAGATCGACCGCTTCGTGGATCCCATCGTGGTGATGTCGCCGAAGCCGGGCCTCTACTGGACGCCCAACGGCAATCACCGCCGCGTGGTGCTGGAGAAGCTCAAGGCCAAGCTGGTGCCCGCTATCCTCGTACCCGAGCCCGAGGTCGCCTTCCAGATCCTCGCGCTGAACACGGAGAAGGCGCACAACCTCAAGGAGAAGTCCCTCGAGGTCATTCGCATGTACCGGGGGCTGGTGGACGACGAGCCCGAGAGCGGGGAGGAAGGCTACGCCTTCCAGTTCGAGGCTCCCCATTTCATCACCCTGGGGCTTCTCTACGAGAAGAACAAGCGCTTCGCGGGCGGCGCCTTCGCGCCCATCCTGCGACGCGTGGACAAGTTCCTGAAGGGGCGCTTCCCGAAGACGCTCGGGGAGCGGGAGGAGCGCGCCGAGCTGGTCCGCGAAGCCGACGAGGCGCTCGTGGAGGTGGTGGCCAAGATCAAGAAGCGCGGGATCAATCATCCCTACGTGAAGAACTTCGTGCTCGCCCGCACGACGCCCCTCACCCGGCAGCGCAAGACCCTGCCCTCCTTCGACCAGACGTTCAAGAAGCTGAAAGAGAATATCGAGGACTTCGACATCGCCAAGGTCCGCTACGAAGACATCCAGCGCTCGGCCATCATGGGCGCTCCCGCGGCGGGTTGAGCGCGCGCCGCATGGCCGCCCCCGTCAAGCTCGGCGACGCGGAAATTTCCGCGAGGCTCTCCAAGCTGCCCGGCTGGAGCCTGGAGGGCGGCAAGCTTCACCGGGCCTTCGTCTTCCGCGACTTCGTCGAGGCCTGGAGCTTCATGAGCGGGGCCGCCCTCGCCGCCGAGTCCATGGGCCATCACCCCGAGTGGTCCAATGTCTGGAACCGTGTCACCGTCGACCTGACCACGCATGACGCCGGCGGGCTGACCGCGCTCGACTTCGATCTCGCCGCGCGCATGCAGGCGCTGGCCTCCCGGCTCGCGTGACGGGTCACGTCGCCATCGTCACGGGGGGCACGGGCGCCCTCGGCCAGTCGATCGTCCTCCGCCTCCTCCGCGAAGGTGCCAGCGTCGCCGTCCCATGGGTCGTGGCCGAGGAATGGGCGACGCTCGAATCACGCGCGGGCGACCCGCGCCCGCGGCTTCATGGCGCCCGCGCCGACGTCACCGACGAGGCGGCCATGGCCGCCTTCCTCTCCGACGTTCTCGGCCGCCTTCAGCGCGTCGACGTGCTCGTCAACGCGGTGGGCGGCTTCGCGGGAGGCGACCTCGCCTCAACCCCATTGCCCGAATGGCGGCGGATGATGGATCTCAACCTGACCTCGGCCGTCATCGCCTCGCGCGCCGTCCTCTCGCCCATGACCGCCGCGCGCCGCGGGCGCATCGTGAACATCTCCTCGCGCGCCGTGGTGCCGCCCCTGGGCGGGTTCATCGCCTACACCGTCGCCAAGAGCGCGATCATCGCTCTCACCCAGGCCCTGGCCCAGGAAGTGCGCGGACATGGCATCACCGTCAACGCCGTGCTGCCGAGCACCATGGACACGCCGGCCAATCGCCTGGCCATGCCCGACGCCGACCGCTCGGGCTGGGTCAGCACCGACACCGTGGCCGACGTGATCGCCTATCTGGTCTCGGACGGGGCGGTCGCGGTCTCCGGCGCCTGTATACCGGTGTGACGATCTACGCTAGAATCCGCCGCATGACCGTCGCTCCCCGCGCCGCGGCCGCCCTGATCCTGGCCGCGCTTCTCGCATCAGGGTGCGCCACGGCAAGCGTCCGTGCCGCGGCGCCGTCGGGCGAGCCGCCCCCGCCCATCCTCCAGGTCCTGCCGAACGGCCTCACCCTGATCGTCCAGGATCACCGCGCGGCCGACATCGTCGCCGTCTATCTCTGGGTCGCCACCGGCGTGCGCTACGAGCGGCCCGACGGCCTCGGCTATTCGCATTTCCAGGAGCACATGCTCTTCAAGGGCACGGACAAGTTCGGTCCCGGATATATCGACCGGATCGTGGAGGGCCAGGGTGGGCGCGACAACGCCTTCACTTCCTTCGACTACACGACCTTCCAGATCACCGTGCCCAGCGAGGCGACGCGCACAGCCATCGAACTGCTGGACGACATGGCCTTTCGCTCCACCTTCGATCCCAAGGAGATCACCGCGGAGCGCGAGGTCATCTTCGAAGAAGCGCGGATCGAGCAGGACAATCCCAAGACGGCCATCATCCGCCAGCTCTACGGCCTCGTCTTCGCCGATCATCCATACGGTCGTCCGGTGCTGGGGACGACCGAGACCATGAACGCGGCGACCCAGGAGAAGCTCAAGGCCTTCAACCGGCAGTACTACGCGCCCGAGAACATGGCGCTCGTGGTCGTGGGCCCGGTGGAGATCAAGACGGTGCGGGCCATGGTCGACCGCACCTTCGGGCAGGCGCGCCGGACCGGCTATGCGCCGCCCTCGGCGCCGCCCCTCAGCCCCATCAAGGGCATGGTGCGGCGCACCGTCGAGAGGCCGGAGCAGCAGGCGCATCTGGCCATGGGCTGGCAGGCGCCCAGTCTCAGCAACCCCGACAGCTTCCCTCTCGATCTCCTCTCGACCATCCTGGCAGGCAGCGAGAGCTCGCGGATGGCCAAGACCCTGCGCGACGGGGAGCGGATCGTGGCGAGCATCAGCATGACCAATTCCTCGCTGCAGCTCTCCGGCATCATCTATGTCCAGGCCGCCCTCGAGGCGGCGGACGTGGAGCAGGCCGAGCGCCGCATCATCGAGGAGATCGCGCGCATCCAGCGGGAGGGGCCGACGGAGGAGGAGCGCCAGCTCGCCGTGACCAAGGCCGAATCCGAGCACGCCTTCTCGTACGAGACCTCGGACGGCGTCGCCTCGGCGTACGGTCTCGCGCAGACCATGGGCAAGCTCGAGGACGAGCTGCGCTACCTCGAGCGGCTCCGGACGGTGACGCGGGAGCAGATCCGGGACGCGGCCCGCAAGTATCTCCCCCTCAGCGACTACGCGCGCATCGCCTTCGTACCGGGGAAGGCCAGATGATTTTCGAGCTGAGACGCTGCCCGCCTTTCGAGCTGAAGGGCGGAGCCCTGAGGCGAGAGCTGAATAGATCCCGCAGGCCGGACCGCGGCGAGGCGAGTACCAATTCAATGAGGTACAGAATGTTGTGCGTGCGCGCTGCCGTACTGCTGGCCCTCCTCGTCCCGTCTGTGGCGACCGCCCAGGTCGACGGGGTGACACGGACGCGGCTGCCCAACGGGCTCACCCTGCTCGTGCGCGAGAATCCCATCGCGCCCGTGGTCGCCTTCTCCATCATGCTCAAGATGGGCACGCGCACCGAGACGCCCGACACGGCGGGTATCTCGAACCTGCTCCAGCTCATGATGGTGCGCGGCACCGAAAAGCTGGCCGGCGAGCAGATCGTGGAGGCGGCCGACCGCATGGGCGGGAGCATCGACGCCTATGGCGACGCGGACTACTCGGAGATCACGGCCACCGCGCTATCACGCCACTGGCAAGAGATGCTCGAGCTCGTGGCCGACATCGCGATCCGGCCCTCGCTGCCCGACGGCACCTTCACCCCCGTGCGCGATTTCCTGGTGCGCCAGATCAGGAACCGCGGTGACAAGCCCTCTGACGTCGCCATGGACCGGATGCGCGAGGCGCTGTACGGATCGCACCCGTATGCCTGGGATCCCATGGGACGCCGAGAAAGCCTCGAGCGCCTGACCCGTGACGCGCTCGTCGCCTATTACCGCGCCCACTATGTGCCCGAAGGCATGGTGGTGGCCGTGAGCGGCCAGGTGAAGACGGCCGAGGTGCAGGCGCAGGTCGCGCGTCTCTTCGGCGGCATGCCGGCCGGCAAGGCACCCGTGCCGAGCCCGCCCGCGCCGCCGCCGGCGGCGGCCACGCGACAGGTCTTCACGGTGGCGGGGGCCCAGGCCCAGATCGTGATGGCCGGGCTCGCTCCGTCGCTGACCGACAAGGACTATGCGCCGACCAAGGTGCTGGCTTCGCTCCTCGGGGGCGGCATGGCCGGGCGCTACTTCTCCGAGCTGCGCGACAAGCAGGCCCTCGCCTATACGACGTTTGCCCAGTACGCGACCCGCGTCGACACGAGCGCCTTCGTCAACCTGCTCGGCACCGCGCCCGAGAACGTGGCCAAGGCAGAGGCCGCCCTCAAGGTCGAGCTCGCCCGGGTCCAGAACGAACCCGTCTCGGCGCAGGAGCTCTCGATCGCCAAGGCCTATCTGCTCGGCAGTCAGGCCATGGACCGGCGGACCAATCAGCGGCAGGCCTGGTACCTGGCCTTCTACGAGGTCGCCGGCGTCGGCCAGGAATTCCTCGACCGCTACGCGGGAGAGGTCAAGAAGGTCACGGCCGCTGATCTCCAGCGCGTGGCCAGACGCTACCTGGGGACGGTGCGCACCGTCATCGTCGAGCCCCCCAAGTAACCGCCCTCGCCTCAAGAGTCCGGCACTTCCTTTCCCTCTCCCCCAGTGGGGGAGAGGGTCAGGGTGAGGGGGTCGAGTCCAAGACCTCCGAAAACTCCCGCACGATGCGGTGGGGCCGCACGGAGATGCCCTCGGGCAGGCCCGTCCGCTCGCGGTCCACCCAGATGCCGCGCAGGCCGA
>DASYTI010000187.1 GCA_036002485.1 Candidatus Methylomirabilota bacterium
GCAGCCCAAGTGACGGAGTACTATCCCGTCTCGCTCGATCTGCGGGGCCACGCCTGCCTGGTGGTGGGCGGCGGCTCCGTGGGCGAGGGCAAGGTGGAAGGCCTGCTCGCGGCGGGCGCCCGGGTCACCGTGGTGAGCCCCACGCTTTCTCCCCGCCTCCAAGCGTGGGCGGTGGCCGGGCGCATCACTCACCATAGCCGGCAGTATCGCGAGCGCGACCTCGATGGCCAGCGCCTGGCATTCGTCGCCACGAGCCATCGTGAAGTCACCGAGCTCGTGGCGGCCGACGCCCGGCGCCGCGGCATCTGGGTCAACGCGGCCGACGATCCCCTCTACTGCGACTTCCTCCTGCCGTCCGTGCTGCGCCGGGGGCGGCTCGTCGTCGCTGTGTCGACGGGGGGCGCCAGCCCCGCCCTGGCGGGGCGCGTGCGACGTGACCTCGAGCACCGGCTGGCTCCCGAGTATGCCGAGCTGGTCGAGCTGGCCGCCGAGGTACGGGCCGAGCTCAGGGCCGAGTCGCGGCGGCCCGGCGGCGAGGTATGGCGTGAGGCGCTCGACGGCGAGCTCATCGAGCTGCTCTCCCAAGGCAAGCGGGACGAGGCCAAGGCGCGGCTCCTAGATCGGCTCGGAGTGACGGCGTGAACCCAGGGCGAGTTTGTCTCGTTGGCGCGGGTCCCGGCGATCCTGGGCTCCTCACCGTGCGCGCGCTCGAGCGGCTGAGAGAGGCGGAGGTCGTCATCTACGACCGTCTCGTCAACCCCGAGCTTCTGGATGAAGCTCCGGCCGACGCTCTCCGCATCTTCGCGGGCAAGCGCGTGGGCTCGCACTGTCTTCCCCAGGCGGCCATCAATGCCCTGCTCGTTCATCACGCCAACGCCGGGCGCTTCGTGGTCAGGCTCAAGGGTGGGGATCCGTTCGTCTTCGGGCGGGGCGGGGAGGAGGCGCTGGCGCTCGCGAAGGCCGGCATCCCCTTCGAGGTGGTGCCGGGCGTCAGCTCGGCCATCGCCGTCCCCGCCTATGCGGGGATTCCCATCACCCACCGCGGCCTGGCATCGTCCTTCGCCGTGCTCACGGGGCACGAGGATCCGTCCAAGGACGGCGATGCCACCGACTGGAAGAAGCTGGCGACGGCGGTCGACACCCTGGTGATCTTGATGGCCGTCGGCAGCTTCCCCCGCATCGTGGGCGCACTGCTCGCCCATGGCCGGCCGCCCGAGACGCCGGTGGCCCTGATCCGCTGGGGAACGACCGAGGCCCAGGAAGTGCGCGTGGGCACCCTGGCCGACATCGTCGGGCGCGCGCGCGGGCTCGAGCCCCCCGTGGTCGCCGTGGTCGGCGACGTCGTTTCCCTACGTAAGCAGCTCGCCTGGAGCGTCGAAGCGGCGACGGCAATCAGCGCGCGGTAGCGGACAGCAGCAAGCTCTTCCCGACCTAGGCGGCCGCGCTCGTGGCCGTCACCGCGATCGTAGCGAGAGTGACGAGCGCGACGATCGAGACCTTCTTCATCTTGCTCTTCATAGGATCCCCTCCTACATCATGTGCTTCCATTGCATGCCGCACTTGCAGGAATGCAGATCGTCGGCGTGCCCCGGAGTCTTGTCGCAGTGATGACGCTTGCCGTCCTCAGCGAGCTTGTCGGTCCCGCACTGCCCCTGCTCGTTCGGCTTCGCCTGCGGACACCAGTTGGTGATGGGCTTCGTTTGCACGTGACTCATGGCAACATTCCTCCTTCCTCCCAGCCGATACCCTCCGCGGGCCACCGTCAAGCCGTCGTGCTGCCGCGCGGTAAGTATCCGGGCGGGCGCGTCCGGTCTTGACAGACCGTGACCACCAGACGAGTATCGTGCCCGTTCGGCGACAATCCATCTGCCAGACCGAGGAGCCGGGCGGGAAAGGGAGCAACTCCCATGGACCTAGAGCTCAAGGACAAGGTGGCCGTGGTAGGCGGAGCGAGCAAGGGCCTGGGACGGGCCTGCGCGGAGGTGCTGGCGGAGGAAGGGGCCAGGGTCGTCGTGTGCAGCCGCACCCAGGCCGACCTCGACCGCACGGCGAAAGAGATTCGTGAGGCGACGGGCACCGACGTCCTGGCTCTGGCCGGTGATCTCGACAATCACCAGACGATCCGAGACCTGATCGCCGCCGCCACCAGTCGATTTGGACGTCTCGACATCCTCGTCAACAACTCCGGAGGGCCGCCCCTGGCCCGGGCTCTCAGCGCCACGGAAGAGCAGTGGGCGACGGCGCTGCAGCGGTCCTTGCTGTTCTTCGCGCGCATGTCGCGAGAGGCCATCCCCCACATGAAGCGCCAGGGCGGTGGCCGCATCATCAATATCCTGGCCGCCACCGTCTATCAGCCCATCCCGAACCTGGCCCTCTCGGGCGTCACCCGCCTGGGCGTGGTGGCCTTTGCCAAGAGCCTGGCCGACGAGGTGGGGCGCGACGGCATTCTCGTGAACAACGTATGCCCGGGCTCGATTCTGACCGACCGCATGCGCTCCAACGTGGCGGCGCGGGCCAAGGAGCTCGGCGTCTCCCTCGAGCAAGGACTCGCCGACCGAGCGGCCGAGACCGCGGTGGGACGAATCGGTGAGCCCCGCGAGCTCGCGCACCTGGTGGCGTTCCTGGCCTCGGGAAAGTCCAGCTACATCACGGGCACCACCATGCTGGTCGACGGCGGGCTGGTGCGGTCCATCATATAGTCAGCAGCCTCGACGAGGGCACGTCCCGCACCAGTTGGCCGCGGGGAGCCTCAGAATCTCAGGCTGATTCGACCGATGACGAACGGCCCGTTGTGGATGTCGATCCTGTTCTCGTTGCGGTGCTTGTAGCTCTCTCCCTCGAAGTAGAACCGGTCGAAGGCGTACCCGCCCGACAGCTCGAATCCCACGTGACGCAGATCGAACCGGATGCCGCCGGTGAGGCGCTTCTCGTAGTAGAAAAGCCGATGGCTCTTGACATGCCGGTCGGCGCGGAGATACCAGTCGTCGTCCCAATCAAAGCCGGCATAGACGCGTAAGGGCCGGAACAGCTCGTAGGTCAGCCGGGCTTTGACCGTCCGGACCGGCTGATAGATCAGCTGGACGGTGAGCTTCTCGATGGGACGCCACTCCAGCATGTTGAAGGGGAAGCCAAGAACGAGGGTGAATCGATCGGAGGGCGAATAGACGTAGTCGATCCCCGGGACGGGCAGGCCGGCGAAGTACTCCGAATAGTTGGAATAGTTCAGGGTGAAGAACCACGCATTGCGCTCGCCCTGGGGCACGCGAAGGAATGCCGTGGCCCGGACGGTCACCTCGTCCAGGCTGGCGAACGGCTCATCGCTGGCCGAGCCGACGGTGAGGTTGGCTCCCGCGATCCATCCATTCTCGAACTTGTGGCGATACGCGGGCCCGAACTTGATCTCCCACAGCTCTGCGGGGAGGGGCACTCCCGTCGCGGGCAGGACGGCGTGGGTATCGCCGGTATCGAGGTCCTGGAAGCGTGCGCTTCCCGCGATCGTCAATTCGTCGCTGGAGTTCTGCCAGAGCGGAAAGGTCAGGCCAAGGCGAGACTCGAGTATTCGTAGCTCGGTCCCCTGCCCCCTCACCCGCTGCTCGGGATAGTACGTCTCGCGGAAATCGCCACGGAACATGGCTTGACCGAGCGTGGGAGACAGCCACAGCTCGGACTGGGCGAATGCAGAGGCGGGCAGGGCGACCAGAAGCGCCGTCCCCAGAGCGCGCCCGAGGAGGCGCTTCACGCTTCTCATGGGCCCTGCGCGGGCAATAAGCGGACCAAATTCCTGGGCGGCCCTTGGCGGGCGCCCGAGAGGCTGAGGAGCGGAGGGCGGAGGAAGGGGAGCGTGAGGGGAGCGGGGGCTGCCGGCCAGGCCGGAGCGAGCCAAGTCACGGTTCCGAGCGTATCAGGGACCGTTCATCGAGCCAAAGGAAACGGTAGGGATGCGTCCTTCTGCCCAGGGACCGATGGGCCTGGCACGCCCCTTGTATGCGATTGATGCGATGAAGGTCGTCCGGGCTGTCCTCTTCGTCGGTGGGATGGCGGTTCTGGTCTATCTGGTCATTCGGATCGGCACCGGGCCCATCGTATCGGTCCTGAGCCGGATGGCCTGGTGGCAGCTCGTGCTGATCTGCCTACCCTATGCCTTCATCATGGCCGTGGATACGCTTGGGTGGCGCTACGCCTTCGCCGACCAGCCGGCACCCTACTTGAAGATGCTCCTCGCGCGCACCGCGGGCGAAGCGCTCAATCTCGTCACCGCGCTGGGCTCCGTCGGCGGAGAGGCGGTGAAGGTCTGGCTCCTGCGATCCGCCGTTTCCTATGAGGCGAGCGTAGCGTCAGTCATCATTGCCAAGACGACGAGCACGATCGCCCAAACGCTCTTGTTGGTCGTGGGGCTGATCGTCGCCAAGACCTCGGTCCCCGTCAGGGGGGACCTCATCTCGGCGATGCTCGTGCTGCTCGGGCTCGAAGCGCTCCTGGTCGGGGGCTTCCTCGTGACCCAGCTCTCGGGCCTGGTGCGCAGGGCAGGGCGGCTGCTTTCCTGGGCCGGGCTCATCGAGGACAGCTCGTATGCCGAGCGCCTCGACAGCAGCCTGCGCGAAGTCTTCCGTCACCGGTGGCACCGATTTCTCCTCTCGGTGGCCTTTCACTTCGGCGGCTGGCTGCTGGGCGCCCTCGAGGTGG
>DASYTI010000188.1 GCA_036002485.1 Candidatus Methylomirabilota bacterium
CTGCGTGCGCCAAACGTAGCAGGGCCGCCTGAGAGGAGGGTGAGCCCCAGATGAGAAGGTTCTTAGCCCGAACTATTTACGAGCGCGCGTGCCGCTTCCTGGCCTCCCCCTCACCCAGCCCTCTCCCTCTCCGAGGGAGAGGGCTGGGTGAGGGTGGCGTTGTCTCGCGAACAGTCCAGGCTAGGATGGGCGGCGCGACTACTTCGAGGGGGCCAGGGGCAGGCGAATCGTGAAGCGGCTGCCCGCGCCCGGGGCGCTTTCGACCTCCACGGTGCCGCCATGGGCGGTGACGATGGCGCGCACGAGGGCCAGTCCGAGCCCCGTGCCGCCCGTGTCACGCCCGCGCGCGGCATCGAGCCGCACGAAGGGCTCGAAGATCCGCGCGGCGGCCCCCGGCTCGATGCCGATGCCGGTGTCCCGGACGGTGATGAGGGCCTGGCCATTGGCCGTCACGAGCGAGAGCTCGACCTTGCCGCCCGCGGGCGTGTACTTGATGGCGTTGTCGACCAGGTTCAGGACGGCGCGGCGAAGCGCACCGGCATCGCCCAGGACGGTGGCCGGCTCGAAAGTGTCGGCGCGCATGGTCACCCCGGCGCCCTGGGCCCGACGGGCGCCCGTCTCGAGCGCCTCGAGGAGAAGCGGCTCGAGATCGACGGGAGCGGTCGGAGCGGGGAGACCGGGCGCGGAGCGCGAGAAGACAAGGAGGTCCTCGGCCAGGTGGATGAGATGCTCGACTTCTTCCAGGCTCGAGGCGAGGACCCGGCGGTATTCCTCGGGCGAGCGCGCCGCCCGGAGCGCCACTTCCATCTCGCCCTTGAGAGCGGTCAAGGGGGTGCGCAGCTCATGCGCCGCGTCGGCAGAGAAGCGCCGGGACTGGGCGAAGGCGGCCTCGAGCCCGGCGAGCATGGCATTGAGCGTATCGGCGAGATGGTCGATCTCATCGTCGGCGCCGCGGCGCGCGAGGCGGCGTCCCAGATCCTGGGCGGTGATCTGGCGGGCGGTGCGCGACATCTCGCGCACGGGCTGCAAGGCGCGGCCGGCGATGACGGCTCCGCCCGCCGCCGCGAGGCCGACGGCCACCGGCACGAGCGCGAGCAACGTGGTCAGGTAACGGGACAGCGCCTGGCGCGTGCGCGCGAGCGGGGCCGCGACCTGGACGATCTCGACAGACCGGCCCGCCCGCAGCACGGGCACGGTCAGGACCCGCAGCGGTCCATTCACCGGATCTTCCAGCGTCTCGACGGTCCGCCGGCCGCGCGCGGCATTCACGCGCGCCTCGAGCGACAGGGGCAGGCTGCCGGGATGCGACGAGCCCGAGCGGAAGCGCGAGCGGCCCTCGGGATCGAGGAACTGAAAGAACTGGTCCGAGAAGCCGGGCCCGAGCAGCTCACGGATGGCCCGCTCGACCTCGGAGCCGCCCGCGCCTCGCTCGTCTGTCTCGCGGACGATCTGCGCCACGGCGGCCAGCGAGGCGTCCACCTGCTGGAGCAGGCTCCAGCGGAGCACCGAGTAGGACAGCGCGCTGACCACGGCCAGGATGGCCAGGAGCACCGCCGCGTACCAGAGAGTCAGCCGGGCGCGGAAGGACAGGGGCTTCACGCGTCCACCCTGAGAACGTAGCCGGCGCCGCGCACGGTGTGCAGGAGCCTGGACTCGCCCTCGGCCTGGATGCGGCGCCGGAGATACCCGACGTACACGTCCACGACATTGCTCTCGGGGTCGAAGTCGAGCCCCCAGACATGCTGGGCGAGCATGGACCGCGAGAGCACCCGGCCCGCGCTGCGCATGAAGTACTCGAGCAGCGTGTACTCACGCGCGGTCAGGCTCACGCGTCGCGTTCCGCGGCGCACCTCGCGGGTGGCGGGGTCGAGGGTCAGGTCGCCCACGCGGAGCACCGTGCTCGCGCGTTCCCCGCCACGCCGGAGGAGGGCGCGCACCCTGGCCAGGAGCTCCTCGAAGGCGAAAGGTTTGGTCAGATAGTCGTCGGCGCCCGCATCGAGGCCGGCCACGCGGTCGCTCACGGCATCGCGAGCCGTCAGCATCAGCACGGGCGCCTTTACCCCGTCCGCGCGGAGGGCCCGCAGCACGCTGAAGCCGTCGCGTCTCGGGAGCATGACGTCGAGGACGACGAGGTCCGGGGTAGCTTCGAGCGCGCGCTCGAGGGCGTCTTCGCCGTCGGGGGCCACGTCCACCGTGTGCCCTTCCTCCTCGAGCCCCTTGCGGATGAAGCTCGCGACCTTCCGGTCGTCCTCGACCACGAGGATGCGCATGGGAATCAGTTGACCTCCACGCGCCCGCCGCTGTCAATCGGTCGTGCTATGCTCACGCGGCCGTGACGATCTCGCGCGCGGGGCGCCCGTGCCGGACCTGACCGAGCTCTTCCAGCACATCGGCTACGGGGCGATCTTGGTGGTCGTCCTCCTCGGCAATGCGGGCGTGCCCGCCCCCGAGGAGTCCGTGCTGGTGCTGGGCGGCTATCTCGCCTCGCAGGGACGGCTCCATCTTCCCCTCGTCATCCTCGTCGGCATCGCCAGCGCCAGTGTCGGAGACAATCTGGGCTTCTGGGCCGGGCAATACTATGGCCGGCGGCTCCTCGACCGCCTGCCTCTCTCGGCGGAGAGAAAGACGAAGTACGAGCGGACCATGGTGCGACATGCCGCGTGGGCCGTCTTCGGGGCCCGCTTCATCCCGGGCTTGCGCACGGTGGCGGGTCCCTTGGCCGGGATCGTGGGCGTGACGCACATGAAGTTCTTCATCGCAAATCTGCTGGGGGCCATCGTCTATGTCCCCTGCCCCGTCCTCGCCGGCTATGGAATCGGCTATGGCCTGGGCGAGCACATCGAGAAGCTCCGCAGGCTGACGGGCGACTTCGAGCGCGTGGCCGTGGTGGCCGTGCTCGTCGCGCTCGTCCTGGTGTGGATCAGGTGGCAGCGTCGCGCCGGGCGGCGGCCAGCCGCCGGCTGAGCTCGGCCACGAATGCGTCGGGCCGCTCCGGCGAGAGCGCGATCAATCCGCCCGCCGTACGCAGCCACACGAGGTCCACGGTATTGGCGATGAAGAGGTAGTGGCGGCCCGTGCGCGGATTCCAGCGGAGCCCGTGGGCGCCGAAGAGGCCGTTGAGGCCGACTCCGCCGAGCCCGCCCACCGCGCGCGGCTGCCGATCGACCTCACCGATGGCGGCATAGGGGACCACGCGCCGCAGCCACCGCCGCTCCAGCCCCACGCCTTCCTCGTCCAGCGTATAGCCGGCCGGCGCCATGCCCTGGATCATCCACAGCGCACCCAGGAAAGGCAGGGGCAGGATGACGAAGAGCGGATCTCCGCTCGTGGCCAGCAGCAGAACGCTGAGGGCAAAGGGCCCGCCAAAGCCAACGCCGATGCCGCCGACTCCGGCCAGCCAGCGCTGGCGCGTGCCCAGGACGGCGGGAAAGAACTCGTCGCTCACGCGGGCTCCCCGAATGCTTCTCGTATATTCCGGGTGTGCGATTTCGTGCGCCTCCAGAAATCGGTGCGGCGTTTCCTCGTCCACAATCTCGCCGGACGTCGGCGCATCATCGTTTCGATCAATGCGATTGACGCCTTACCGTCCCACGCTCGCGGGCCGAATGCAATTGCCGCGATCTATCCACTGCGATCGATGATCACGCTGGTGAATGTACGCGGATAGATACACCAAAAGTCACAGTCCTGCGCTTTTTCGCTTGACAGCTTCGTCGGGGCGATTCGTTGATGCGGCGGCAGCCCTGCCTAGTGTCGGCCCTGCGACAGGCACGGGCTCACCGGTCCACGGTCGGATGCGACCGAAGCAAAAATCATCTCTCGTCCGAGATCGCCCGCCACGGACGCTTCCCGGGGGCTCAAAAATCAGGGGGTACAGTTGTCTCAGCAGAAGGAGGGCTTGCCATGCAGATCGATTCGCCAGCTGTGCTTGC
>DASYTI010000189.1 GCA_036002485.1 Candidatus Methylomirabilota bacterium
GGCTTCGATCTCCCGCGGATCGGTCAAGGTCATGCGCGGCTGAAGCCGCTGGAAGCTCGGCCGGCCGCTCTCGTCGAGAGCCACGATCTCCCCGTCGATCACGAAGTGCTCGACGGGCAAGGCCAGGAGGGCGCGCACCAGGTCGGGATAGCGTCCGGTGATCAGCTGGCCGCTCCGCCCGTAGAGCTCCACCTGCTCGCCACGTCGCGCGGCCAGCACCCGAACCCCGTCGAACTTGATCTCGAAGAGCCAGCCCTTCCCGGAAGGTGGACGCTCGTCCAGCGTGGCGAGCATGAAGGGCTGGGAGCGCGCCGCCACCTCGCGCCGCGGAGCGTCGAGCGCTTCGAGGTGCTGTCGGATGGAAGCGAGCCGGCCCGGCACGTCGGCCATCTCCTCCACGGTGAGGCCCGAGAGAATCGATTGCGGGTACCGATCCACCAGCTCCTCGCTCGCCACCGCGCCGTCCGCCTTCTTGAGGAGCAGCCACTCCTTTTCCTGGCCCGACATGCGGGCGAGCGTCCAGCGCCCCCGGAGCTTGTAGCCGAAGAGCTCGACCTCGAGCTTCCCCCGGCGGAGCTGCTCCAGCGCGTCCTCGGGCTTCGCCGACCGGTACCACCCGCGGTCCCACACGATGACCGAGCCCGCGCCGTAGTTGCCGGGGGCGATCACCCCTTCGAAATCCGCGTACTCGATGGGGTGATCCTCCACGTGCACGGCCAGGCGCTTTTCCTCGGCATGCACGGACGGGCCCTTGGGCACGGCCCAGCTCTTGAGGACGCCGTCCATCTCGAGGCGCAGGTCATAGTGCAGGCGCCGCGCGGCATGTTTCTGGACCACGAACATCCGGCCGCCCGCCAGCCGGCGGCCACCGAACGGCTCGGGTGTCCGCTCCGGGTCGCGCTTCTTCCGATACGCCTCGAGCTGCGGTGCCCGCTCCTCGATCACAATCCCTGGCCCCTTTCCCCGCCGCCTACCACAAGCCGTGTACGTCGCCGTCCAGAGTCTTGGAGCATAGCCGGAGCCGTGCTACCGTGCCAACTCTCACAAATCCTCACTTCCCAGGGAGGGCGTCGGCCATGCCTCCGCATTCACTTGGCTCGGGAACCATCTCGTTCGGGCTCGTCTCCATTCCCGTCAAGCTCTACACGGCCGCCTCGGCGGGCGGGGTCAGCTTCAACCAGCTCCACGTCAAGTGCGGCAACCGCCTCCGCCAGCAGATGTTCTGTCCGGTAGACAACGAGGTGGTGGACCGGAGCCAGATCGTGAAGGGATACGAGTTCGCGAAGGACCAGTACGTCCGCTTCACGGACGAGGAGATCAAGTCGCTCGAGGGCGAGGCCTCCAAGGTCATCGACATCGCCGAGTTCGTGCCGCTCTCGACCGTGGACCCCATTTATTTCGAGAAGACGTACTACTTGGGGCCGGACAAGGGCGGTGAGAAGCCGTACCGGCTCCTGGCCGACGCGATGGCGAAGATGGAGCGTGTCGCCCTCGCCAAGTTCGTCATGCGCGGGAAAGAGAGTCTCGTCCTTGTTCGCCCATCTCAGCGCGGGCTGATGCTGCACACGATGTACTTCGCCGACGAGGTGCGGGATTTCGGCGAGGTCGGCAAGGGCGAGTCGGCCACGCTCAAGGAAGGCGAGATGGGCCTGGCGGAGCGGCTGATCCAGGAGCTCTCGGGCGACGAGTTCAAGCCGGAGCAGTACCAGGACGACTACCGGCAACGGGTGCTTGATCTCGTGAACCTCAAGGTGGAGGGCAAGGAAGTCACCACGGTCACGCCCGAGGTGCACCGGGCGCAGGTCATCGATCTCATGGATGCCCTCAAGCAGAGCCTGGCCAAGCGGGCGGGATCCCGCGCCGAGGCGCCCGAGAGAAAGGCCCCGGCCGCGGCGATGTCCAAGAAGCCCGCCGTCAAGGCGACGAAGCGGGAAGGCGGCGAAGAGAAGACCGAGAAGAAGGCCCAAGCCGGAAAGAAGTGATGTAATGACGTACTTCACCACCCGCGAGGTGGCGAAGATCACCGTCCTCCCGGAGAGCCGGATCCGCTCGTGTGTGCGGGCGGGATTGCTCGCGCCCCGCCGGGGCCGCCGGGGTCAGCTCGCGTGGAGCTTCCAGGACCTGCTGCTCCTCAAGACGACCAAGGGTCTGCTGGATGCCCGCATCCCCATGGCGCGCATCCGGCGCATGATGGGCTCACTCAAGCGTCAGCTCCCGGACGACCAGACCTTGTCCAGCCTGACGATCTACGCCGACGGGCGTCGCGTGGTCGCCTGGGACGGAACCGCGCGGTGGCAGCCGGACTCCGGCCAGTTCCTCTTCAACTTCGACGTCCAGACCGTCGCCGCCAAGGTGAACCTGCCGGAGCGACGGCCGGATCCCGCGGTGGCCCCGCCTCGCGAGCCCACGCGGACGGCGGAGCAGTGGTTCGACCTCGGCTGCGAGCTCGATCCCTCCTCACCGGAGGAAGCGGGCCACGCCTATCAACACGCGCTCGAGCTGGATCCGTCGCTCGCCGACGCCCACGTCAACCTGGGCCGCCTCTACCACGCCGCTGGTCAGCCCGCCCAGGCGGAGGCGCACTACCGCGCCGCCGCGCAGCAGATGCCCGATGACCCGATCGCGCACTTCAATCTGGCCGTGCTGCTGGAGGAGCGGGGGCGCGCCGACGAAGCCATCCAGGCCTATCAATGCGCGCTGCGGGCCAAGCCCGACTTCGCCGATGCCCACTACAACCTCGGCCTGCTCTTCGACGGCCTCGGCAAGCGCGCGCTGGCCATGACGCACTTGCGCACCGCGCGCAAGCTCTACGGCCGTCCCTGAAAGGAGACTTCAATGGCGGAACGACTCGGACTCGCGGTTATTCCCGGGGTGGGCTGGCGTGCGAATGAGATCCAGACGATCGCCCGCGAAGCGGAGGATGCAGGGTTCGATGCGATCTTCGCCGCCGAGGTGAACAACGATGTCATGGCGACCGTGCAGCTCATGGGCGCCGCCACACGGCGCATCCAGGTCGGCACGTGGATTGCCAACATTTACGTTCGTCATTCCTACGTCTGCGCGCAGGGCGCGGCGCTCATCGCCGACGCCACCGAGGGCCGTTTTGTTCTGGGACTTGGGGTCAGCCATCCACCGGTGAACAAGGCCCTTGGTATCGACATGGGGGATGCTCCAAGCGCATTGCGTCGTTACGTCACCGCCGTGCGCAGCTGGCTGAAGGGCGAGGGGCCGGCGACCCATCTTCCTCAGCGACCAGCCGTGCAGCCAGTGCCGCTCTACGTTGCCGCGGTCAGTTCACGTACGGTTGAGCTCGCGAGCGAGCTGGCGGACGGCATCATGCCGTTTCTCTGGTCGGCGGAGCGCGTCAAGAAGAGTGAGGTGTGGATCGATCGCGGTCGGGCCAAGGCGTCCGGCCTCGGCAAAGTCGATGTGACTCTGGGGCTTCCGAGCTTCGTCGGCGACGACGTGAAGGAGATGCGCGAAGCGGCACGCGCCAACCTTGCCCTGTACACGACGTTCCCGTTCTTCCAGCGGCTTTTCCGCGCGAGCGGGTTCGCGGCCGAAGCCGATCAGATGGAGAAAGGGGGGGGAGGCGCCTCGCTGAGTGACCGGATTCTGGATGCCGTGTGCCTCACTGGCCCGATGGCGCGCTGCCGGGAACAGCTCGCGGCGTTTCGCAGCGCCGGCGTCGACCTGCCGATCCTCGTCGCTCCGATCGGCGTCGCCGGCGCGCGCGACGTGATCAAGGCCTTTCGCCGTTAGCGAAAGGATTCAGATGCCTTTCCTCATTGAGGTGATGGCAGCAAGGCTCTTGGATCCCTCTCCCCCAATGGGGCAGAGGGCCCCGCAAGGCTCTTAGATCCCTCTCCCCCATTGGGGGCGAGGGCCGGGTGAGGGGGAGCTGTGACGCGACGCCCGACCCGTCCACGCCCAAAGCAGCGTGCCAAGAAGCCGCCCACCCCCCACACTCCCGAAGAGCTTGCCCGCGCCGCCACCGCCCACGGCGCCCCGGCCGGGCCGTCCGGGGACAAGGTTAAAGTCCCCCTGACCCTCACGCTGAGCCGCGCGCAAGCCGAGCGCCTGACGGCCCGGGCGATTCGCGAAGGGAAGAATCTGGACGCCCTCGTGGCGGAGATTCTCGAAAAGGCGGCCGGAGCGCCCGACGCTTGAGGCGAGGGCAACAAGAAGCTTGGATCCCTCTACCCATTGAAGAGAGGGCCGTAAGGATCTTGGACCCCTCAGCGGAGAGGGCAGGGCGCCCCAGCTTTCATCCCTCTCCCCCATTGGGGGAGAGGGCCGCAGTTCGAGCCGAGACGCCCGCCTGGGGCGGTGAGGCGAGGGCTGAGTAGGTGAGGGGGAGATGTGAAGCGGCTCGTTCGGTATCTCCTCACGGCTGCCGTCGTGCTGATCGTGCTCGTGGTGGGGTTCTTCGGCCTGGTGCTGGTCGCCTCCGAGCTTGGAGGCGAGGTCATCACCCTTCACACGCAGACGGCGAGCGGCGAGAAACGCACTCATCTGTGGGTCGTCGACGACGCCGGCTTCGCCTGGGTGCGCGCCGGCATGTCCGGCTCGGGCTGGCTCGCGCGCATCGAGCGGAACCCCATTGTCCTGGTAGAGCGCGGCGGACGGCTGATCCGCTACCGCGCCGTGCCCGTGCGCCAGCCGCAGGTCCGTGACCGGATCCATGCGCTGATGCTCGAGAAGTACGGGAGGGCCGACCGGCTGGTGAGCGTGCTTCGCGATCCCGCTCAGTCCGTGCCCGTGCGCCTCGAGCCCCTCGGCCCAGCTCGCTAGAATCCGCTGCGTCCGGCTGGCGCTCCGTCAGGCCTTCTGACTCAGTTGCGCGCCCAGGAACGTCTTGACACCCGGCCCGCCCGTCAATCTGAGCAACACGCCGTCGCGCTCCGACCAGGCGAGCCCGAAGTCGAGGAATGAGCAGCACCGGCGCTCGAGGGTGATCCACTCGGCCACCTTCACAAACAGCGCCGGATCCGACGGGAAGCGCACGGCATATCCGTCCGGGAGTTCGCGGGTCTCGCCCGCGCCTTTCATCGCTGTCCGGAGTTCCCGGTAGCGAACCGTCTGGCGACCCTCCAACACGTCGAGTCGGCACGTCAAGGTGTTCGTCATCGCTCACTCCTTTCGGGTGAGATTGCCTTTGACACAATTGGGCAATTGCCGTGGCAGCGGCATCCCGCGATCGCGAGCAGCTCGCGCTTCACGGTGACGAGGCGGCGGATCTTTTGGTCTATCTCGTCGATCTTCGCGGCCGCGCGAGACCTGACGTGCCGCGTTCGCCCGCGGACGTGATCCCGCGGTATCCGCGACAGCTCAACGATCTCGCGGAGCGTGAACCCTAGGCCCTGTGCCCATTTGACGAGCCGCACGCGCTCCACTGTCTCAGCGGGATACGCTCGGTAACCCGAGGTCCGCCGCGGCGGAGGCGGGATGAGCCCGCGGCGTTCGTAGTACCGCAATGTCTCCCGGTGCACGCCAGCCCGGGCCGCGACTTCACCTGCCCGCAGCGCTATTTTCTCCATCGTCATCCTCCAAGAGGATCCTGCACCCTGTATCATGGTCCGGAGTCAAGTCCTTCTTTGCGACGCCGCCATGAGTCGTGTGGCCGTTCCTTAGCTCTTCTTCCGTCGCTTGGCGAGAAACTCTTCCATGTGGCGCTTGGCATCGCCCGCGGCGAAGGCGTCGTGCTGCGCCTCGACGCAGAAGCGCGCCGTGGCCCGGAAGTGCTCCTCGGTCAGTCGCCGCGCCCACTCCTTGTCGAGCTTGAGGGCGAGGGGGGCGTAGCCGGCGAGCTTGCCGGCCAGGGCCAGGGCTTCGCGGCGGAGCCGGGCCGGCGGGACCACCTTGCAGGTGAGCCCGGCCTGGAGCGCCTGGTGAGCGTTCAGCGTGTCGCCGCTCAGCACGAGGTAGAGGCTCCGGCTCATGCCGATGAGGTGCCAGAGGAGGCCGAGCCCGAAGATTGCCGGGATCCCGTCCTGGATCTCCGGCATGCCGTACTTCGCAGTGGTCGATGAGATGCGAATGTCGGCGAGGAGCGCCAGCTGACAGCCCGCGCCCATGGCCCAGCCGCTCACCGCCGCGATGATGGGCACGTGCAGCGCGCGGAACTTCTCGTAGAGGCGTTCGTACTCCCGCACCCACTCCTCGGCGCCCGCCCCGTCCAGGTCCTTGGCCTCGTTCAGGTCCTGCCCCGCGCTGAAGGCCTTCCCCGCGCCGATCAGGACGACGGCGCGGATACCGGGATCCGCGGCCACGCGCCCAAGCGCCTCCGCGAGCTCGCCCTTGAGAGCCCGGCTCAGCGCGTTCAGCACGCGGGGGCGGTTGAGGGTGATCACGGCAATGTCCGCCTTCCGCTCGAAGACGATGTTCGAGTACATGGGGCCTCCTCTCAACCTCGGTTGCGCCGAGACAACATTGCGAGCATCTCATAGCGGATACGTCTACGCCCCGAGGTCGAAGCGAGATATGGTCTACGAAAGGAGGTCACTATGGGACGCACCGCGCTGATGCTGGCTCTGACCCTGGCCCTTGGAATCGCAGCAGGGGTCATCGGAGAACAAATCCTGAATGCCCAGCAGGTGTCCGACCCGCGGGTCGCGGATCTCGTGCGGGCCGGTAGGGTTCGAGTTGGGTTGGGCTTAGTTCCAACATTCGCCACCAAGGACCCAGTGACTGGTGAGTTACGCGGGGTGGCAATGGAGCTCGCTCGCGCACTCGCAGCGCGCCTCGGGGTTGAGGTCCTGCCGGTCGAATACCCGAGCCCTCCTAGCGTCCTCGAAGGCCTGAAGGCCGACGCGTGGGACATGGGGTTTCTAGGGATCGACCCAGCTCGGCTCGCTCAGGCAGATTTCTCCCCCCCATATCTGCAAGTGGACTCGACCTATTTGGTGCCCGCTGACTCTTCAATCCGCAACGTCGCGGACGCGGACAACCCGGGTCTTCGCATCGCGGTCACGCGCAATAGCGTCGAGGACTTCGCTTTGACCCGCATGCTAAAGCAAGCCGAATTGGTGCGCGTCGAGACTATAGGCGCCGGCTTCGACGTATTGCGCGCCGGAAATGCCGAAGTGTTCGCAATCCCCCGCCCCACGGCGCTCCAGTTTTCGGGGCGGCTGCCCGGCTCGCGCGTGGTGGAGGACCGCTTCCACGCCGTCTTCCATGGGATCGCTGTCCCTAAAGGCCAGGCGGGACGGCTTGCCTACGTCAGCGAGTTCATCGAAGAGGCGAAGGCTTCGGGGTTGGTCCGGCGGTCAGTAGAGCGCGCTGGCTTGCGCGGGGTTCAGGTAGCACCCGCGGGAACTCCAAGCACCCGGTAGCACCTACGAGATGGTCGGCCCAGCACGGATGCCGCGTACGCACGCTCGCGGGACCGGTGGTAGGATGCGTACTCACCTAGCGGCCCGACGCCGGTTTCCCGCGCTGGTCGCGCCACGCACAGCCAAGGAGGTCCCTCATGGCCAGTGTCAAGCTCCCCACGCCCTCTGAGCTCGTCGCCGTCGGCAAGCAGCTCGGGATGAACCTTTCGGACAACGACGTCGCCTTCTTCCTCGAGACGATGACGGGAAGCGTGGCGGCCTACGGCCTCCTCGACGGTATGGCCGACAATCTGCCTGCCGTCCGCTATCCGCGCTCGCCTGGCTACCGCCCCGAGGGCGAGGAGAACAGATACAACGCCTGGTACTACAAGTCCGAGGTCAAGGGGGCCCCGACGGGAAAGCTCGCGGGCAAGCGCGTCGCCCTCAAGGACAACGTCTGCCTGGCCGGCGTGCCCATGATGAACGGCGCCTCCACGCTCGAGGGCTACGTGCCTGACGTGGACGCCACCATCGTGACCCGGATCCTCGACGCCGGCGGCACCATCGCGGGCAAGGTCCACTGCGAGTACTTTTGCTTCTCCGGGGGCAGCCATACGAGCGCGGCGGGCCCCGTCCACAATCCGCGCAAGATGGGGTATTCGGCGGGCGGGTCGTCCTCCGGTAGCGCCGCGGTCGTCGCCGCCGGCGAGGTGCCCATGGCGATCGGCGGTGATCAGGGCGGCTCCATCCGCATCCCCGCCTCGTACTGCGGGATCTACGGGATGAAGCCGACTCACGGCCTCGTGCCCTACACGGGCGTCATGCCGATCGAGCTGACTCTCGATCACACCGGCCCGATGTCGGCGACCGTCGCCGACAACGCGCTCCTCCTCGAGGTGCTGGCCGGCCCCGACGGCCTCGATCCGCGCCAGGTCGGGGTGAAGGTCGACACGTACACCAGGGCCCTCACCGGCGACGCCACCGCGCTTCGCATCGGCGTGGTCAAGGAAGGCTTCGGGCTCCCCAACTCGGAGAGCGTCGTCGACGCGCTCGTGCGCAAGGGCGCCGAGCGCTTCAAGGAACTGGGCTCGATCGTGGAAGAGGTGTCGATCCCCATGCACTTGCTCGGGCCCGCCATCTGGACACCCATTGCGCTGGAGGGTGCGACCTGGCAGATGATGAACGGCAACGGGTATGGGTTCAACTGGAAGGGTCTCTACGTGACCAGCCTCATCGACGCCCATGCCAGCTGGCGCGCCCGCGCCGACGAGCTGTCCGACACGCTCAAGACGTCCATCCTGTTCGGACAGTATGTCCTGAACAAGCACCGCGGGCACTACTACGCCAAGGCCCAGAACCTCGCCCGCAAGCTCAAGGCCGCCTACGACGCCGTGCTCGAGCGTTACGACCTTCTGCTGATGCCGACGCTGCCGATGCGGGCGACGAAGATCCCCGCACCGGACGCGCCGCGGATGGAGATCATCGCGAGGGCCTTTGAGATGCTGGCGAACACGGCGCCCTTCGACGTCACCGGCCACCCGGCGCTGACGCTGCCGTGCGGTACGAGCGGCGGGCTGCCCGCCGGCCTCATGCTGGTCGGGAAGCACTGGGAGGAGTCGACCATCTACCGGGCCGCTCACGCCTTCGAGCAGTCGCACGACTGGATGAAGGTGACGGCCTGACCGACGTGGGACGCTACCGGCTCGGCATCGACATCGGAGGTACGTTCACCGACTTCAGCCTCCTGGACGAGGTGACGGGCGAGCTCTCGAGCTTCAAGTCCCCGACGGTGGCCGGCGATCCCGGACGCGGCGTCCTCGACGGGGTCCGCGCGTTCGTGACCGAGCGGGGCCTCGACCCCGGGGCCATCGACTACCTGGTCCACGGCACGACCATCGCCGTCAACACCGTCATCCAGCGCAACGGCGCCTCGCTGGGGCTCCTGGTCACCGCGGGCTTCGGCGACCTGCTCGAGATCCAGCGGCTCCGGCTCGCCAGCCCGGTCAACTTCACGGCCACGCGCCCGCTGCCTCTCATCCCGCGCTACCGGGTGGGCGAGGTGACCGAGCGCATCCTGGCCGACGGCACCGTCGACACCACGCTCGACCGCGAGGAGCTCCTCCGCGAGGCGACGCGGCTCGTCGAGCGAGAGGGCGCCGAGGCTCTCGTCGTCTCGTTCGTCAACGCGTACCGGACGCCCGCGCACGAGGCGGAGGCCCGCAAGGTGCTGGCCGAGCGCTTCCCCGACCTGCACGTCACCTGCTCGCACGAGGTCTGGCCCCAGATCCGCGAATATGAGCGCACGATGGTGGCCATCCTGAGCGCCTACGTGCGGCCTCGCGTGGACCGGTACCTGGGGCAGCTCGAGCGGGAGCTGGGCGCGGTCGGCGTGCGAATGCCGCTCTACATCACGAAGTCGAACGGCGGCGTGACGACCGCCCGGGATGCGCGCCAGGCCACGGCGGAGACGATGCTCTCGGGCCCGGCCTCGGGTGTCATCGGAGCCACGGCCGTCTGCGTCCGGGCTGGATACCGCGACCTGATCACCTTCGACATGGGCGGCACCAGCGCGGATATCGCACTGGTTCGCGCCGGCCGGCCCCTGTACTCGACCGACGAGACCG
>DASYTI010000190.1 GCA_036002485.1 Candidatus Methylomirabilota bacterium
CGCCGCCCGGAGCACCGACCGGGCCCGTGTTCCCCGTGGACCCAATGATGTCGGCCACGAAGATGAGCCCGCTAGCGTTCGCGTTGGTCAGATCGGCGATCGTGGCGTTGGCGACGTGGAACACGATGTTGTCGGTGAACTTATCGCTGGCGCCCCCGCCGCACGTGGTGCACTGGATGCCGAACACGAACGAGCCGGTGCCATCTATGTTGAAGGAGCCCGTCGCCACCGCGCGCGTCTGGCCGGTCACGGTCTGGTCGACGGTGGTGTCACCGACGACGAAGGCCCGTGGCGTTGAACTTGAACGCCATGTCGTCTGCGGCGCCTGTCTTTACGAAGGCGTTCGTGCCGGATAGATCCACCGTGACGTCGACGGTGGTCCCGTTCTGGGTGAGGGTCACCGTGCCGAACGGCGGGCTCCCACAACCACCCGAGCAGTGGTCCTCGGTCAGGTCGAACGTGACTGCCTGCGCCGAAGGTGCGGCTGCAATGAGGCCGAGTACTGCGAAACCGAACGCAACCATCCACACAACCCGTCTCATCCTTTTGCTCTCCCCCGTGGCTAAGTCGTTCGAAGGCCCACGCAACCGCATTGACCAAGGCTGTGCCAAGGGCAAGAACCTGAGCCACGGCCGGCTCTGACCGAGAACGGGTGTTATGTTATCTACGCTCCTTCCTCGGTCGTCATACAACGCGGGTCGATTCTATGCGTTTCGCTGGAGCTCTTCGCCGATCTCGGCGAGCCAGGCCTCGGCGACGTCCGGATCGGTCGTGAGCGAGGGGTGGATCTGCAGAGCGATGCTGAGGCGACCGCGGTACGTCACGCAACCGACGCAGATCGGCTGCGATGGCGCGGGTGGAGGGCAGAACACCCATCCGTAGGCCGTGCGCCCGTCCGCCGGAGGATCCCAGAGGCCGAGATTGGAGAACGAACCGACCCAGTGCTTGGGCCCATGAATCTGGAGCCCGATGAAGAGCCGCCGCCCGATGCGTCCGAACAGCCGTCCGAACTGGAACGAGTACCAGTACGCCCAGTGTTGCCCGCGTCGGACGGCGTCCCGCACGCGCGACTGCAGCGCGCTGACCGGCTCGTCTTCGCGCACGGCGATCTCGAGGAATGAGCTGTGGTTGGACGTGTCTCGCGCGAGCTCGACCGGCCCGCGCATGTTGATGGGAACCATCCACGCAATCTCGGCGGGCTTCTTCTCCAGATGCCGGCGCACGACGCGGCTAACTCGATCCAGGAGGAACGTGTTGACGGTGATACCGAGTGACTTCGCGCTCACGAGGACGCGGCGCGACTCTTCCTCGTCGAAGACGCGCGAAGCGATGGCGGAGGGCAGGGCCCCAGAACGGCCCGGCGCGGACAACGCAGGCCAGCGAAATGTCGGCTTTCGGACGAACACGTGCCGTGCCCACGCGCGGAGGACCTGAAAGACTCGCGGCGTCAGGCCCTCCTTGAGCTGCGGCAGCGTTCGAAGCTCGGCGTGGCCGTGCTGGCGGAGCAGATGAGCGAACCCGCCGACTCCGTCGAAGCGGGCATGCGGGAGTGGCTCCCAGACGGGCGCGTCCCCCCTCTCGTCGACGCGGCCAAACCGGATGCTCATGTCCTCCCCGAGGGACTCCATGGCTTCGAACCACTCACCGAGAATGTCGCGGTTCTCCAAGCTCCGACGCCCTATGGTGCGTCAGTTGTAAGCGTGACAGTAGTGACTCTCAAGGTACGGCTCTCACGATCCACGGAGGATCTGACCCCCTTCGAAAGGCGAGTAGTCGAAATATGGAATAATTGCTCATATTACCAGCATGACGCTCATCCAGAAGCTCCGCCCGGCGAGGGCCGCCTATCGGCTGTACGAAAATCCGGATCGTCTTGGCGAGTTTCTCGATCTGGCGGCTTGCCGAGGGACCGCAGCGACGAGGAGATCACGAGCCGCATGGACGCCATCCGGAAGGAGCCAGACCCGAAGAGGCGCAAGGCGCTCTGGGAGGAGGTCCACAAGACCTTCTACGAGCGCGTCCCCGTGATCCGCTACGGCGACCTGTTCGGCCTCCGCGCCATGCAGGTCTCCGTCAAGGGCTTCAACGAGAAGATGGCCTTCCCAAGCTTCTACAACGTGTGGCTGGACAGGTAGCCGCCATGACGACGATCGCGGCCGTCACGGCAGACGGAACTCGTTGCACCCCCAGCGAGAAAGACATCGGGAGCCTTTAGAGCGCTCTGCGCGGCGAGTTGATCCAGAGCGAGCACGGCGGCTACGAGGCCGCCCGACGGGTGTGGAATGGCAACGTCGACCGCGGGCCGGCGCTAGACAGAGCAGCTGGGACCGCAGATGGGAGACTACGTTCTCGTAACCACGACGGAGACGGACGCGAGCCGCCGCCCCAAGACACCGGGTATGATCAACGGCGGCCTCTGGGGCATGTACCAGTGACTCGACCGCGCACCCCAAGGGGCGCAACGAGACGGGCGTCTGGTGACGCCGCCACGACGAGTACAACAAGGGCTGAGCGAAGTCGTGGTTGTCGTGGCGCAACTGCCGGACTGGAGATCTCACGACGCATGGCTTCCGAGCGAGCTTCCCAGCAGGCGTTTTTTGGCGTCTCAGTAGCTGCCCCCGCCCGGCCAGACCGCCGTGTGATGCCAGGGTCAGGTTCTCACAATCCGACATGCTTGCGGAAGTGAGCACCGTCAAGGAGGCTCGCGGCGGAGAGGCGGAGATCAGCCGGTAATCGCGCCCTCAGAGGCGTTGGACACCGTGATCGCGTACTTGTGGAAGACCCCGCTCGTATAGCGCGGCTTGGGCGCCTTCCACTTGGCCAGGCGCTTCTTCATCTCGGCCGCGGAGATCTCGACGTCCAAGCGACGCTTCTTGACGTCGATGTTGATGATGTCGCCGCTGTGGATGGCGGCGATGGGTCCGCGCTCCGCCGCCTCCGGGACGATATGGGCGATCATGAAGCCGTGGGTGGCTCCCGAGAAGCGGCCATCCGTCATGAGAGCGACCGTGTCTCCCAGGCCGGCCCCCTGGAGGGCCCCGGTGACGTGCAGCATCTCCCGCATGCCGGGGCCGCCCTTCGGCCCCTCGTAGCGGATGACGATGACGTCGTGAGGCTTGATCTTGCCCTTCTTGACGGCGGCGAAGGCGTCCTCCTCGCGCTCGAACACCCGCGCGGGCCCGCGGTGGCTGTAGCGGCTCTGGCCCGAAAGCTTGATCACGCAGCCTCCGGGCGCGAGATTGCCGCGCAGGATGGCGATGCCCCCCGTGGGCTTCAGCGCCTCCTTGAGCGACTTGATCACCTGCTGGCCGGCGGGCTCGACCGCCGCGGCGGCCTCCTGCCCGATGGTGCGTCCCGTGACCGTCTTCTCGTTCGGGTGCAGGAGCTCGGCTTCCAGCAGCCGCTTGGCCACCACCGGCATGCCGCCGGCCTGGTACATCTCCGGCGCCGTGTAGGTGCCCCAGGGCTTGAGGTCGGCCAGGACCGGCGTCTTCTTCGAGATGCGGTCGAAGTCATCGAGGGAGAGCCTGATTCCGAAGTCCTTGGCCGTGGCGAGCAGGTGCAGCACGGCGTTGGTCGAGCCGCCCGTGGCCATGACGCCGGCGATGGCGTTCTCGAGGCTCTTGCGGGTGATGAGCGAGCGCGGCGTGATGCCCTTGTTCACGAGCTCCATCACCAGCTTGCCGCACTCGAAGGCGATCTCTTCCTTTCGAGGGTCGATGGCGGGGACTCCGTTCCAGCCCATGGGCGACATCCCGAGCATCTCGTAGGCCGTCGACATCGTGTTGGCGGTGAACTGCCCGCCGCAGGCGCCCGCCCCCGGGCAGGCGTGGTCCTCCACCGCCTTGAACTCCTCGAGGTCGATCTTGCCGGCGTTGTAGCAGCCCACCGCCTCGAAGACGTCCTGGATGGTGAGGTTGCGGTTGGCGAATTGCCCGGTGCCCGCGAAGCGGCCGAACATGATGGAGCCGCAGTAGAGCATGAGGCCGGGGATGTTCATCCGGCCCAGCACCATGGTCATGGCGGGAATGGTTTTGTCGCAGCCCGAGATGGTCACGATGCCGTCGAACATGTGGCTGCGCGCCACCAGCTCCACGGAGTCGGCGATGACCTCGCGGCTGATGAGCGAGCCCTTCATGCCCTCGGTGCCCATGGTGATGCCGTCCGTGATGGAGATGGTGTTGACCTCGATGGGCGTGCCCCCGGCCGCGCGCACCCCCTGCATCACCTTCTCCGCGAGCTTCCGGTGGTTCCAGTTGCACGGCATCGTCCCGATCCAGGAGTGGGCGACCCCGATCTGCGGGCGCGCCAGGTCCTGGTCGGTGAAGCCCACGGCCTTCATCATGGCGCGGGCGGCGGCGCGATCGGTGCCTTCGAGGAGAACGCGGCTCTTGTGGCGGGGGTCGATGGCCATCACGGACTCCTTTGTCGGAGGTCGAAGTGTCGGTGATTCTACAGCAGGTCGCGGAGGGGGACCAGGGAAAGACCCTTGCTCCGGATGGCCGCGATCATGCCGGGCAACGCGTCGAGGAGGCGCGCTCCCGCGCCCGGCACGCCATCGGCATCGTGGAGATCCAAGATCGCCCCCGAGCGCGTGCGGCGGCGCGCGCGCTCGATCTGAAGTCCGGACGGGGCCGGGTGACGTCCTTCCGTCTGCACGGTCCAGAAGACGCAGGGCGTGCGGAGCTTCTTCAGGAGCGGGAAGAGGGCGAGATTGGTCATGCCCCAGGGGGGACGGAAAAAGCGTGGCGACGCTCCCGCCGCCTGCGCGATGGCGGCATGGCCTTGCTCCACCTGACGCATGGTCTCTCGCGGACCGGAGAGCCAGAGGCTCCGGTGACTCCACGTGTGGTTGCCGAGGTCGTGCCCTTCGTCGGCTATTCTCCGCGCCACCGCAGGCTCCCGGACCGCCCGCTCACCGATCAGAAAGAAGCTGGCCTTGATGGCATGCTCGGCGAGCACGTCGAGGACACGCGGCGTATGGGTGGCATCCGGCCCGTCATCGAAGGTCAGGGCCACCTTGCCGCTTCGGCGGGGCCCATGCCAGAAGCTCGTCAAGGTGAGCGCATGCGAGCCCCACGCATAGCCGGCCCACACGACCGGCGGCAGGAGCAGCCAGGCGGCCCGATTCATTCCTGGCTCACGAGGCGCGCTCGCGCCGGACGGCCCGGCCTCCCAGGATCAAGTCCACGATATGCTCGGCGGCGCGGGGTCTCCGGTACAGCCGGATCCGCTCTCGGATGCTCCGGAGCAGGCCGGGATCACGGAGGGTCGCGCCGATCACCCGCTGGAGCTGCGCCTCCGAGCCTGCCACGAGCGCCACACCCGCCATGGCGGCGAAGCGCTCATTGCGGCTCTCCTGACCGGGCAGCGACCCGAAGCAAATCACGGGCAGCTCGGCGGCCAGAGCCTCCGCGAGGGTGAGCCCGCCCGCCTTGGTGACGAGGAAGTCCGCCGCGGCCATGAGCTGGCGCACATTGTCGACGAAGCCCAGCACCTTGACGCGGCTCTCGCGCCCCTGGGCGAGCTGGCCGAGGCGAGCCTCGAGCGATCGCTGGTGTCCCGCCACGAAGATGGACTGGAAGGGCTGCTCCATGGCGAGGACCGTCCGGGCGGCGTCCTCGAGCTTGCCGAAGCCGCCCTCCGACCCGTCCATGAAGAGCAGGACGGGCTGTCGCGGCGAGAGGCCGAGCTGAAGCCGGGCGGCGGGGCGATCCGCCAGCTGGCTGAACTCGCGGCCCACCGGGATGCCCGTGACGCTGACGCCGTCGCGCGGGAGGCCCTTGGCCGTGAGCTCGTTGGCCATCTCCTCGGCGGGCACGCAATAGTGATCGACGTGCGGATGAATCCACTGGGTATGGGCGACGAAGTCGGTGAAGATCGTGGTGTGAGGAGGCACCTCTTCCCCGCGTCCCGAGAGATGTGAGAGGGCCGCCGCGGGGGCCGGGTGGACGGAGATGACGTGGTCGAAGCGCTCGGCCCTCAGGAGGCGCCGCAGCTTGCGCGCCCCGATACGGTTGAAGCCGAGCAAGAACGGCGAGGAGACGCTGAGGCGATCGCCGAGCCAGTACGCTCCGCCCCAGAGGGCGGGCGCTTCCTTGAGAATCCAGTAGTAGAGTCCGCGGCTCCACTCGTCGAAGCGCGGATGGACGAGCTCGCGAAAGTGATCCACCACGGTCGGCACGGCTCCCGCGGCCCGCAATTCCTCGGCGAGCGTCTCGGCCACTCCGGTATGGCCTGAGCCGTAGGAGGCGGTGAGAAGGAGGACGCGGGGCGCGAGTTCCGTCATGGCCGCGGACGCTTGGCCACGAGCAGGGTCAGCTTGCCCGCCTGCGCGGTCTCGCCGCGCTGATTGACGATGCGGCGCTCTTCGATGACCACGCCACCTTCGCGCAGGGAGCGCTTCGTGTGCGAGATCGACACGCTCCGAATGGTGTCTCCCACGCGGATGGGCAGGAGAAAGCGCCACTCGAAGCCCATGAAGGCCAGCACCGCGAGCGGGGGGCGCGGCACCCGCCACCCGAGCCCGGAGGAGAGGCAGAGCGGGAGCAGGTCCGGCACGAGCCCCGGCTCGCGGGAGGCGGTGGTCGACGCCAGCCCGTTGAAGAGCGCGACGTGGGCCTCGGTCACCGTCATGCCGGGCGTCTCCAGCGGCACCTTGAGCTCTACGTCCTCGAAGTAGACCTGGCTCGGGCCGCCCGAAGCGTCGATCGGCGTCTGCACCGGCTTCGTGCTCATGGCGTGCGGCGCTCGAGCAGGTGCGCGGTCTCGCCTTCCTGCACTACCTCGCCGTGCTGGTTGATCACCTGGCGCTCCACCGTGACCAGTCCGTGTCCAGGCAGGGCACCGTCCTCGAGACCGGCGATGCGCGAGCGGGCGTGGATGGTGTCGCCGAGCCGGATGGGTCCCTTGAATTTCCACTTGAGAGCGGCGAGGCTGCCGTGAGCGGCCGTCGGCTCCCCGCGCGAGGCCAAGCCTTGCTGTATGGCGAGCCCGAGGAGCCCGTGGGCGATGCGCTCGCCGAAGAGCGACGCCTTCATGTGCTCGGCGTCGGTGTGAAGGACGTTGTAATCCCCGGAGAGCCCGGCGAAGAGCACGACGTCGGTCTCGGTGACGGTACGTCCGGGAGACGTGTACTCCTGGCCGATCTTGAGATCCTCGAAGAAGACGGCTGATTGGGCGTCCACGACGCGCAAGAATAGCACGCCCGCCGCGAGCCGGGAACCGACCCCGGCCATGGGTCGTTTCATCCGCAGATACGAGAGGTTGTGCTATTCTGGCCGCGCTCGCGGCAGTGCTCGACACCTGGCCGGTGGCCAAACCCACACTCATGGAGGTTGGTATGGAGAATCGACGTCGATTCATCCTCAAGGGGGCGACGCTCGTCGCGGCCGGCGCCGCGGCGGCCACGGCCAACGCTCCTTTCGTCCACGCCCAGCAGCGCTTTCAGTGGCGCATGTCCACGACCTGGACCCCAGCTCTCGACGTGCTACAGGGCTCGGCCATTCGGCTCGGCAAGACGATAGATGAGATGAGCGGCGGCAGACTCAAGATCCAGGTCTTCGCGGGCGGCGAGCTCATGCCTCCGTTCGGCTGCTTCGACGCGTGCTCCCAGGGCACCATCGAGGCCTTCATGGGCGCGCCCTATTACTGGGCGGGCAAGGAGCCGGGACTGCAGTGGTTCTCGGCCGTGCCATTCAGCCTCAATCCGCAGGGCATGATGACCTGGTACACCTACGGTGACGGGCTCAAGCTCTGGGAGGAAGCCTACGCCGCCTTCGGGCTCGTCCCGCGGCCAGGCCCGTCGACGGGGGTGCAGATGGCCGGTTGGTTCCGGAAGAAGATCAACAGCATCGCCGACTACAAAGGCCTCAAGATGCGCATTCCCGGCCTCGGCGGCAAAATCGTGGCGGCGGCGGGCGGTACCGTCGTCCTCACGCCGGGGGGCGAGATCTACACCGCCCTCGAGCGCGGCGTCATCGACTCGACGGAGTGGGTGGGCCCGCACGACGACATGAAGCTCGGTCTGCACAACGCGGCCCGCTACTACTACTATCCCGGCTGGCACGAGCCGGGCACCACCGCCGAGTTCGGCTTCAACAAGAAGGCCTACGATGCCCTGCCCGCTGACCTCAAGCACATCATCGACGCCGCCTGTCAGAGCGGTCAGATTGCCGGCCTCGACGAGTACGAATACAAGAACACCCTCGCCCTCCAGAAGCTGAAGACCGAGTTCAAGACCAAGGTCGAGATCTTGCCGCTCTCGTCGGCGACTCTCAAGGAGCTCAAGAAGCTGTCCGATCAGGTGCTCAAGGAAGAGTCGGAAAAGAGTCCGATGGCGAAGAAGACTTACGCCTCTGTCAGGAAGTTCGAGGGGCAGCTCAATGACTGGCGCCTCATCTCGGAGGGGGCTTACCACTCCCAGATCGCCAGCGCGTAGGCGGGAGATAGGCGGGGAAACGGAACGGGCGGCGCCCAACGGCTCCGCCCGTTCGTGCTTCCGACAAGCTCGCTAGCGGAGGGCCCGGATCAGCCAGGTGGCCAGCGAGGGGTACACGATGACGAGAGTCAACCCGATCAGCTGGAGACAGACGAAAGGCACCACGCCCCGGTAGATGTGAGGCGTGGTGATCTCGGGCGGCGCCACGCCTCTCAGATAGAAGAGCGCGAATCCGAAGGGCGGCGTGAGGAACGAGGTCTGCAGGTTGACGCCGATGACCACCCCGAGCCAGACGGGGTCGAAGCCGAAGTGGGTCACGAGCACCGGGGTCAAGATGGGGACGTGGATGAAGCAGATCTCGAAGAAGTCGATGAAGAAGCCGAGCAGGAAGATCACGAACATGACCACGGCGAGGACGCCGTAGGGGCCGAAGGGGAGGCCCTTGAGGAAGTCCTGGATGAGGTGATCGCCGTTCAATCCGCGAAACACCAGACCGAAGCAATTGGCGCCAACCAGAATGATGAAGGCCAGGCTCGTGATCCGGGTCGTGGCCTCCATGACCGAGCGCAGCATGGGCATGGAGAAGCGGCCCTTGGCGATGGTCAGCACCAGGCCGCCCACCGCGCCAACAGAGGCTGCCTCGGTCGGCGAGGCGATGCCGGCGAAGATGGAGCCCAGCACGCCCACGATCAGGACGAGGGCCGGCAACAGCGCGATGCTGACGCGCTTGAACGCGTCACCGCGAAAGGCCGCCAGCTCCTCGGCCGGAATGGCCGGAGCGAGATGCGGCTTCACCCGCCCGAGGATCGCGATGTAGATGATGTAGAGCGCGACGAGCACGAATCCCGGGATGACCGCGCCGATATAGAGGTCACCGACCGACACGCCCATGATATCGCCGAGGAGGATGAGGATGACGCTCGGGGGGATGATCTGGCCGAGGGTGCCCGAAGCGCAGATGGTTCCGGCGATCAGCTCCTTCTGATACCCGCGGCGCAGCATGGTCGGCAACGAGACCAGACCCATGGTGATGACGCTGGCCCCGACGATGCCAGTCGAAGCAGCGAGAATGGCACCCACGACGACCACCGAGATGGCAATTCCGCCCCGAAGCTTGCCAAAGAGGAGGGTCATGGTCTCGAGCAGCTCCTCGGCCAAACCTGATTTCTCGAGAGCCACCCCCATGAACACGAAGAGGGGCACGGCCAGGAGCGTGAAGTTCGTCATGGTGCCCCAGATGCGGAGGGGAAGGATGTCGAAGAAATTGGTGTTCAGCACGCCCAGCGCCATACCGGTCAGGCCGAACGAGAGCCCCGTGAAGATCAGGCTGAAGGCGACGGGAAATCCGAAAAACAGGAAGGCGATCATCCCCGCGAACATGAGGGCGGCGAGCGTCTGGTCGAGGCCGGGCATCAGTGGATCTCCTTGACCCTGACCTCGGGCTCTTCCCACCCCATGGCCCAGAAGAAGTTCTTCACCGTCTGGGAAAAGGCCTGGATCATGAGGATGACGAAGCCTACGATGATCACCGATTTGAGCAGGAAGCGGAGCGGGATGCCGCCAGGGTCGGGCGAGCCTTCGAAGACGCGGTAGGAGTCCCTGATGAAGGGAATGCTCGTCCACACGATCATGATGGCCGAGGGATAGAAGAAGACGAGATAGAGGATGAAGTCCGACCAGGCCCGCTTCCGCGTCGACCACTTCGAGTACACGATGTCCACGCGCACGTGCTCGTCATAGAGCATGGTGTACCCCGCGGCCAGCATGTACACGATGCCAAAGAGGTGCCACTCGAGCTCCTGCAGCCAGACCGTGCTCGTACGCAAGGCATAGCGCAGAACGACATCCGTGAAAACGACGAGCACCATGAAGAGCATGATCCAGGAGACGAAGCGGCCGAAGCGATCATCGAGAGCGTCGATCTTGCGAGCGATATTCCTCAGGATCTGCGCCACCAGCACCTCCATGGGCGGGACGGAGCCGCAAAATACCGGGGACTATTACATAGGCATCAGGGCGGGTCAAGGTGAGTCGGGGCCGTTTGACTTGAAGTCTGACGCATGGGGATATCTACTAGCGAGGACGGCCGCCGACCTCGAGGAGGCACGGAGGGACCTGACATGGGAATCCATCGTCGGTTCATTCTCAAAGGCGCAGCCCTCGTAACTGCGGGCGTGGCGGCCATGGTTGACGCCCCGAGCGTCCATGCCCAGTCGCGCTTTCAGTGGCGCCTGGCCACGGCGTGGCTGCCCAATCTCGACCTCCTGCACGGCTCCGCTCAGCGTTTCGCCCGCATAGTGGACGAGATGAGCGGGGGCCGGCTCAAGATCCAGGTGTACGCGGGAGGCGAGATCATGCCAACCGGCGCGTGCTTCGACGCCTGCTCGCAGGGAACCATCGAAGCCTTCTTCGGCTCCTCGCACTACTGGACGGCAAAGGACCCGGGCTTTCTCTGGTTCTCCAAGGTGCCCTTCGGCCTCAACGCGCAGGGCATGATGGCGTGGTTCCTCCAGGGCGACGGGCTCAAGCTCTGGGAAGACGGATATGCGCCGTTCAATCTGGTGCCCCGGCCCGGGCCCTCGACCGGCCTGCAGATGGCGGGGTGGTTCCGCAAGAAGGTCGGCAGCCCCGGCGCCTTCAAGGACCTCAAGATGCGAATCCAGGGCATCGGAGGCAAAATTCTCGCCGCCCTCGGTACGACGGTGGTGCTGACACCCGGCACCGACATCACCGCGGCCCTCGAGAAGGGCGTGATCGATGCGGCGGAATGGGTGGGCCCGCATGACGATATACGCCTCGGACTTCCCGCGGCCGCGCGCTACTACTACTACCCGAGCTGGCACGAGCCAGGCTCGACCTCGGAGTTGACCTTCAACCGGAGGGCGTTCGACGCCCTGCCCGCCGACCTCCGCCACATCCTCGAATGGGCCTGCCAGAGTGTGCAGGTCACGAGCTTGGCCGAATACGAGCACAAGAACGCTCTCGCCCTCGGACGGCTGAGAGCCGACTTCAGGGGCAAGGTGGAGATCTTGCCGCTGTCGAATGCCACCTTGAGGGAATTGCGAAGGATCTCCGAGCAGGTACTGAGAGACGAGGCGGAGCGAAGCCCCCTGGGCCGCAAGGTCCACACGTCGATGACCAATTTTCAGGCCCAGACAAATGACTGGCGCCTCATCTCGGAAGCTGCCTACCATTCATTGATCGCTCCGCACGCCGCCAACTAGGCCGGCAAGCTTGACAGATGGAAAGCCCGCCACTTAGACTCAGACCGACCGGTCGGTCGGATCTCTATCAGGGAGGTATCATGCTTGCCGCCGAACCTCTTGCCGCGCGCTTCAGAGACTCCCGTCTGCAGCCGCTCTGGGACAAGGTGCGCGCCGGCCAGCGGCTCAGCCGGGAGGACGGTCTTCTCCTCTTCGAGACGGAGGATCTCCACGGGCTCGGCCGCATGGCCGACTTCGCCAAGTCGCGTCTGCACAGCGACCAAGTCTTCTTCGTCCTCAACCGTTACATCAATCCGACCAATGTCTGCGTGCTCTCCTGCTCCTTCTGCGACTTTGCCAGGAAAAAGGGCGAAGAAGGCGCCTTCGAGAACTCCATCGAGGACGTGCTGGCCATGATCAAGCCCGGCACGCGCGAGGCCCATATCGTGGGCGGCCATCATCCCGACTGGCCGTTTGAGTACTACGAGCGCCTCATCGGCGCCATTCACGCGGACCGACCGGAAACCCAGATCAAGGCCTTCACGGCGGCCGAGATCGACTATCTCTGGCGGCGCTGGAAGATCGAGCCGCGCGAGGCGCTCGCGCGGCTCAAGAAGGCGGGCCTGCACTCCATGCCGGGCGGCGGAGCCGAGGTCTTCTCCAAGCGCCTGCAGAAGGCCCTGCACTATACCGGCAAGGCGGACGCGGATCGTTGGCTCGAGATCCACGGCATCGCGCATTCCCTCGGGATCAAGACCAACGCGACCATGCACTACGGCCACATCGAGACCATGGCCGAGCGCGTAGGGCACCTGCTGCGCCTGCGCGAGCAGCAGGACACCTCGGGCGGCTTCCTCACTTTCATCCCGCTGGCCTACCAGATCGGCAATACGAAGCTCGTCCCGCGCCAGACGCCGCCCACGGATGACCTCCGGACCATCGCCGC
>DASYTI010000191.1 GCA_036002485.1 Candidatus Methylomirabilota bacterium
CTCAGCCCTCGCCTCACACCGACCTGGGCCTGCGGCCCCGGCCGGCGTTCAGCTCGAACTTAACTCAGCCCTCGCCTCACACCGACCTGGGCCTGCGGCCCCGGCCGGCGTTCAGCTCGAACTTCTATTTGGCTACGTTAAATCGGAAGTGGCAGATCTCGCCGTCTCGCACGACGTAGTCCTTGCCCTCCAAGCGGAACTGGCCCTTTTCCCGCACGGCCGCCATGGAGCCCTCGGCGCCGACCAGCTCGTTATAGCCCACCACCTCGGCGCGGATGAAGCCGCGCGCGATGTCGGAGTGGATGGCCGCCGCCGCATCCTGCGCGCGGGTGCCCCGCGGCACCGACCACGCCCGCACCTCGTCATCGCCCACCGTGAAGAACGAGAGCAATCCCAGGAGCCCGTAGCAGTCGCGAAGCACGCGCTTGATGGCGGGCTCGCTGAGCCCGAGGTCGGCGAGGAAGGCCGCCTGCTCCTCCCCCGCGAGCTGCGCCACTTCCGCCTCGATCACCGCGGAGACCCAGCCGACGGCGGTGCCGGGCCGGGCCGCGACCTCCTGGAGTCCGAAGCTCTCGACCAGGTTCGGGCCGCGGTCGATTTCCTTCTCAGAGAGATTGAGACAGTGGAGGATGGGCTTCTGCGAGAGAAACGTGAAGCCTCGGATGACCCGGGCATCGTCATCGGGCAGGGGGAAGGCGCGGATCGGTGTCTCGGCCTCGAGGGCGGGCTTGATCTCGAGGAGGGTGGACTGCTCCTTGACGTCGGCATCCGTCCGCTTCTTCTTGATCGAGGCCTCCAGGCGCTCGAGCCGCCGCTCCACCACCTCGAGGTCGGCGAGGATCAGCTCCGTCTCGAGGTCGGCAATGTCACCCTTGGGATTGGACGCGGAGCCCGTGGCATCGGCGAAGGCCCGCACCACGTGCAGCAGCGCGTCGGCATTCCTGAACTCCTTGGCATCGAGACCTTCGCGCTCGCCCTTGCTGATGCCGGCGAGATCCACAACCTCGAACGTGGCGAACGTCGTCTTCTTCGGCTTGAAGAGCGCGGAGAGGCGATCGACGCGCTCGTCCGGCACCCTGGCCACACCGGCATGCATCTCGCCGCGCGAGGCGCCAAAGGACGACGTGGCCACCGCCGAGCCCGTCAACAGGTTGAACAGCGAGGTCTTGCCGCTCTTGGGAAGGCCGACGAGCCCGATCTTCATCGAGGCCTCATGCTACCATAGCCGCTCTCGTGCCCGTACACCGCCCCCTCGATGTCAAAGGCGCCATCCTGGCGCTCGTCCTCGCCGTACTCTGGGGCGCCAATCCCGTGGCCATCAAGCTCGGTCTCGCCGACGTCGCTCCGGTCCGCATGGCCTTCTTCCGCTTCGCCGTCAGCGCCATCGTCATCTTCGGCTACGCGGTCGTCACGGGGCGCCGCGATGTTCTCCTGATTCCCAGGGGACAGGGCAAGCCGATCTGGTCTCTCGGCCTCCTCTGCGTCGTGCAGATCGCGCTCATGAACGTGGGCATCGACCGCACCACCGCCGCTCACGCCGTCATCATGGTGAACTCCTACGCGGTCCACACGGTCGTCTTCGCCCACTTCCTCCTTCCCGGCGATCGGCTCACCGGGCGCAAGCTCGTGGGTGTGCTGATCGCCTACAGCGGCGTGGTCATCCTCTTCGCTCCCGGTTTCACGGGCACGGGAGGGGCGCTCGTGGGAGATCTGATCATCGCGGTGAGCGCGCTCGTGCTGGCCGAACGCACCGTCTTTATCGCGAAGACCGTCCAGAGGGTGGACCCGGTGCGCCTCATGATGTACCAGTCGATCATCGGCGCCGCGGGACTCTTCCTCATGAGCCTGGTGTGGGATGTGGATCGGCCCACGCGCTGGACGGCCGGCCTCCTCCTGTCCATCCTCTACCAGGGAGCGCTCATCGGGGGATTCAACTTCGTCTTGAACGCGAAGCTCTTGCGGATCTACCAGCCCAGCGCGATGGCTACGGTGGCCCTGTCGACGCCCATCTGGGGCGTGCTGATTGCCGCAGCCATCGGCCGCGAGGGTCTGGCCCCCGAGCTCGTGCTCGCCTCCGCCATGGTGGCCGCCGGCATCGGCCTCACGACCCGGCGCTAGCGAGAACGGGCGGGCACGGAAGGTCACCGGCGGGAGAGCTCGTCTCCCTTCACAATTCTTTACACGCGACACACGCCCTCTTCACGCCGGGACGGCATACCTCGAGAACAAGAGGAAGGGGTGACCCGTCCAAGCTCCACGGGTCGAGAGGGTGACTCGATGAATCTGGGCCTGGCGGACAGGAGGACCACGGTCATGAAGAAGGTCATCGGTCTCGCGCTCATTGGCGTTCTGTCGCTCGGCCTTGTCGCCCCCGCCTTCGCAGACGGCGGGCGCGGCGGCTGGCATGGCCGCGGCGGCCACGGTTGGCGTGGGGGCGGCGGCCACGGTTGGCATGGAGGCGGCGGCCACGGTTGGCGTGGCGGCGGCGCCCACGGCTGGTGGGGCCCCGGCGCGGTGATCGGCGGTCTCCTCATCGGCTCGGCCATCGTCGCGGCCTCGGTCCCGCGAGTCGTGTACCCTGCTCCGGTCTATCCGGAGCCCGTCTACGTGGCGCCTCTGCCGACCTATTACCCGCAGACCCAGGTGTATGCCGCGCCGGTGCGGCGGGACGTCTGCTACCCGACCGGCTGCTATCGCTTGTACGGCGACGGCGTGACCGTCGCCTACCAGTGGGTGTGGGAGCCCAGTCCCGCGGCCCCCGTCCCACCGGCGCCGCCGGCACCGCCTTACCGCTGAGCGAGGTCCTGAAGACGGCACCGGAGCTCTGACGCTTCGAACGCACCAGAGCTCCGGCGCCAGGTCTCTCCTCTTCCTCAACTCTCTTCGATCGCTCGGGTGAGGCCAAGCCCGGACCTGACTTTCGGTCTTCCTGCCCTCCGCGGGGTATCATCGCCCCATGCGGCGCCTGTGGGCGGTCCTGCTCGTCCTCGCCTGCGCGCCCACTCTTCTCGCCCAGTCTCACGCCCAGCCGTCCGAATCGTCACGAGCGCTCGAGGCCCTGGCCGTGCCCATCTATCAGCAGCTCGCGGCGCTCAAGGGCATGAGCGCGCCGGGCAACCCGCCCCCCGTGCTCCTCCGCTCCCGCGAGGACAATCGCCGATTCATGGAGCAAGAGATGAACCGGCGCTACTCCCCCGCGCGCATCGAGGCCGAGCGCAAGACGCTGGTCGCCTGGGGACTGATCCCGGCGGACTATGATCTGCGCACGCTCTTCCTCGATCTCATGCAGGAGCAGATCTCCGCGTACTACGACCCCCGCGCGAAGGTCATGGTGGTGGGCGACTGGCTCCCCCCCGAGCAGCAGCGGGCCGCCCTCATCCACGAGCTCGTGCATGCCCTCCAGGATCGTGAGATCGCCCTCGAGGGCTTCATCTCGCCTGACCCGGGGCGGGGCGATCAGCTTCTCGCTCGTCAGGCGCTGATCGAGGGCGAGGCGGTGGCGCTGACCATCGATTTCCTCCTCAAGGCCCAGAACATGGACATCACGATGCTGCCTGATCTATCCAATACCCAGGGTCTCATCGCCACCAGTGCGGGCGGGCCCATGATCGCCAAGGCGCCCAAGTTCCTCCGCGACCTCTTGCTCTTCCCGTATCTCGAGGGCGTCGGCTTCGCGTACCAGCTTCGCAAGACCCACCCCTGGTCGGCCATGAGCGCCCTCTACCGCGATCCGCCCCGCTCCACCGCGCAGATCATGGACCCGGCCAAACGCATCGGCTCGCTCCGCGAGGACCCGGTGGCCGTCAACCTCCCGGACCTCGCCGGGCTGCTTCCGGGCGGGACGCTCGTGTCCGAGGACGAGGTAGGCGAATTCGGGCTGGGCGCGGTGATCGCGCTCCATCTGGGCGAGATCGAGGGGCGACGCGCCGCCGTGGGCTGGCGCGGAGATCGATTCCAGGTCTGGGAGGACGCGGGCGGGCACTTTCTCATCGCCTGCCTGGTCGTGATGCGCGATGAGCAGATGGCGGCCACCCTGGCCGGCCACCTGCGCGATTTCGTCGCCCGGCGGCACCCAGGGCTCGCGGCCAAGATGCGGGCCGGAGGCGGAGGCGCCACGACGTGGAGCGAAGGCGGCCGCGCCTCGCTGGTCGACCGTCGGGGCAGCAAGGTGCTGCTGCTCGAGCAGGTGCCCGCGGCCACCGTCGAGCGCGTGCGCGACACCATCTGGCGCTCCCGCACCGCGGGTCCCCGGCGGTAGAATACCCTCATGCCGAGCCAGCCCTCCAGGCAGCTCGAGGTCGTAGCGAATCCGCACCCGGACCGCGACTACGAGGTCGCGCTCGAGATCCCGGAGTTCACGTGCCTCTGCCCCATGACGGGACAGCCCGACTTCGCCACCATCCGCATCCGGTACGTGCCGGACCTGCACCTCGTCGAGCTCAAGAGCATCAAGCTCTACATCTGGTCCTACCGGAACGAGGGCGCCTTCCACGAGGACGTGACCAACCGCATCCTCAATGACTTCGTGGCGGCGGCGAACCCGCGGTGGATCGAAGTGGTGGGCGGCTTCGGCGTGCGCGGCGGGATCAAGACGGTCGTTCGCGTGGCGCACGGCAAGCGGCCGGAGATCTGAGCGGGGGCGGCCATGAGCACGGTCCCCATGAAGACCGTGCGCCGGCCCTTCCTCACCGCGCGCTGGTCCAATCTCGCCATCCTCACCTGGGAGGTGGCGCCCGCCCTCCTCGAGCCTCACCTGCCCGCGGGTCTCGAGCTCGATCGGCGCGACGGCGCGGTGTTCGCCAGTCTCGTGGCCTTCGACTTCCTCGACACCCGGGTTCTCGGTGTCCCCTGGCCGGGCTTCACGAGATTCCCGGAGGTGAACCTTCGCTTCTACGTCCGGCGGGGGGAGCGTCGCGGCGTCGTCTTCATCCGCGAGTTCGTGCCGCAGGCCGTCGTGGCCTGGGTGGCCCGCGCCTTCTACAACGAGCCGTACCTCGTGGCCCCCATCGAGAGCGGCGTGGGCGAGGAGCCTCCGGGGATCGTGACGGTACGCCGGCTTCGCTGGCGCGGGCGGGCTCAGAGCATCGAGGTCACGGGCGGTAAGCCCGCCTTCCGGCCCCCCGAGGACAGCGTCGAGCATTTCTTCAAGGAGCACGAGTGGGGCTTCGGCCGGGACCGGCGCGGCCGCACCGTGGCCTACCGGGTGCGCCATCCCGTCTGGGATGTCTACCCGGTGCGCGCGTGGACCATCGACTTCGATGCGGAAACGGTGTACGGACCGGGCTGGGGCTTGCTGTCCAGCGAGAAGCCCGCCTCCGTCATCCTGGCCGCCGGCTCGGCAGTGTCGGTCTACTCCGCCGAGCGCCTCTAGTTCTTCTTCTCGGAGTCGGTGGCCTCGATGGTCACCGTGTCGCCCACCAGCACGAAGGTGACCTGGCCGTTCTTGGCCTTGTAGGTCCACTTCTCGATGGGCCCGAGCTTGCTGATATCGTCCGGCTTGCCCAGGGCCTTCTCCAGCGCGGCGCGCGTCTTGACATCCTTCGCCTTGAGGACGATGTCTTCCTTGGTCGAAGGTCCACAGCCGGCCAGGACAAAGGCGAGAAGGAGGCAGGAGCCGAGGGCGATCATGCGTCTGGTCATGCCGTCACCTCCAACAGTTGAGTTAAATTACCTACCGTCCGAGTAATTCAAAATCCCCATGCACTCACCAGGAACTGTTCCGCTTCGAGCGCCGGCTTCGCCGGCGCAAGCTGTTCTTGGGGGGAGGTGTCGGAAGGGGGGCGGAGCCCCCCTCCGAGCTACCTAGGCCGCCAGCGACAATAACACGACGCCCGCCAGCATGACGATGGCCCCGGGGACGATCTCGCGCACCTTCTGCTTCTCCCCGAAGATCAGGGCCCCGATGCCGAGGGCGAAGAGGATCTCCACCTGCTTCACGGCCTCGACGTAGGAGGACAGGGTCAGCAGATACGCGTGGCCCTGGGTCACCGTGGTCAGGGCGGCGAAGAGACCGAACGACACGAAGGCCATCCAGTGGCGCGGTACGGCCACGAAATACCTCCGTGACGTCACGAGCACGACGGGGGTGACGAGGAGGCTGGCCGCGAGGTAACCGCCCAGCGTGCCCATGTAGGGATCGGAGAGCTGCATCGCCCACTTGATGGTGATGACGGACGGGGCGAAGAAGAGCGGAGCGAGGAGCGTGTAGCGCAATCCACGATCCGTGAAGAGCACGGCGAGGGGCGCCCACCACGAGATGTGCGCCCGCTGCACGTTCAGGAGATACACCCCGCTCACGCTGACGAGGATGCCCGCCACCCCGATAAAATTCGGCTCTTCCTTGAGGGTGACGTAGCCAAGCCCCACCAGGATGAGCAGGCTGATCTTCCAGAGCGCGGTCACCATCGAGATCGGGGAGAGCTTGAGCGCCTTCGACAGGGCCATGGTCGAGATGATCTGGCAGACAGCGAAGAGGAGGCAGGCCCAGACGAATCCCGGCTCGATCTGCGGAGGACCGTGCCACAGGACGAACAGCGCGGCGAAGGGCAGCAAGAAGGTGAAGCGACCCCAGACCGTCATGTACTCGTCCAGCTCGTGGCCCAGCCGCTTCATCACCGTGTTCCGGAGCACCTGGCAGAGCGCGGCCGTCAGCGCCAGGGCCTCCCACATGCGGCCGAGTCTACACGAGCACTCCGGGATACTTCGAGGGATTCGTCGGGAATCCTGGGAAGAGCGGCGCGGAAGCGGGAATCCCCAGGTGGCGGCTCGCCACTTCGGCGAAGAGATTTCGGAAATCCGTCGTCACCGCGAGATCTCGTCCCTCGTACAGCTGCTCCGGAGCCAGTCCCGGCCAGCGCCCATAGGCGCGGCCCCCTTTGATGGCGCCGCCCAGTACCAGCATGGCCGTAGCATGGCCGTGGTCGGTGCCGCGATTGCCATTCTCACGCACGGTGCGCCCGAACTCGGACATGGTCAGGATCACCACGTCGGCCATCCGATCCCCGAGATCACGATAGAGCGCGGCCAGGCCGTCCGAGAATTCCGTGAGGCGGTTTGCCAGCTGTCCCCGCTCGTTGCCCTGCGCGGCATGGGTGTCCCAGCCACCCATGTCGGCGAAGGCGACCTGGAGCCCGACGTCGGCCTTGATGAGCTGGGCGATCTGCTTGAGGTTGTCGCCGAACTTTCCCCGGGGATACTGGGCGCCGTTCTCGGGCTGGAAGCGCTCGAGCTTGGCCGCCTTGAGCATCTTGACGGCCTCAAAGGTTTCGCGGCCGGTGCCGTGCAGGATGTCCTTGACGCCCTTCTCGTAGAGGGACTCGAAGCCGGCGCGCGCATTGAGCCCGCTCCCCCCGCCCCCCATGCCCTGCTTCACATCGAAATCGCCCGCGCTGCCCATGGCGATGGCGCCGATATCGCCCCGAAGCGTCCGGGGCATCTGTGAGCCCATGGCCACGGCACGGAATGGCGAGACACCCGCAGGGGGAGCGGCTTGCAGCCCCCGCGCCAGCCAGCCGTCCGGCGTGGTCTTCACCCCGGGCGTCCCCGACTCCATGTAGTCCTGCGCGTCGAAATGCGAGCGCGTGGTGTCCGGCGACCCGCAGGCGTGGACGAGGGCGAGGTGCCGGTCATCCCAGATCGGCTTGAGCGAGGCCATGGACGGATGGAGTCCGAAGAAGCCGTCGAGGTCGAGGCTGCCCTGGCCGCCACCCGGGCGCGCGATGACGATGCTCCCGCGTGAGCCGTAGTAGTTGGGATCGCCGTGGGGGACAACCATGCTCAGCCCGTCCACGGCGCCCCGCTGGAAAATCGCGATGAGGGTCTTGGGTCGGGTGGCCGCGTCCTGTGCGTGGGCCGTGCGGACGAGAAATCGCGGCATGGCACCCAGACCGAGCAGGGCCATCGCCCCGCCTTTCATGAACGCGCGTCGGGTGCAGGGGCAGTCCATGGGCCCTATCTCCGCTGGAATTCCGGCGAGCCCAGGACGAGGGCCGCGAGCTTGTCGACATCAGTATTCGCGGCTGGCCGGCCCCCCGCCGCCTTCCGGTCGTCGGGGGTGGCGCGGATGATCTCCGGGTTGTCGAGCTGAGCGGCGAGCACGGTGCGCGTTTCCGGCCTCACCTGTCCCTGGAGCAGCGAGGCGAGGAGGGCGTCCAGAACCTGCTGGGGCTTGTGGCGGTCGGCGGTGCCGAGGGCGCGGCCGAGATCCACCTGAACGCCCGGAATGCGGTTCTGCGCGAGGGCGAGGGCGAAGTTGAGCCGGTTCAGCAGCGCGCCCGTATTGACCCAGGCCTCCGCCACGTCCGGATAGCCCGTGGGCGGCTGCTGCTGATACAGGGGCTCGCCCAGCTTGGCCACCTGCATGGCCAGCGCGAGACCGCCGCCCACCTGCTGGCTGCCCGGCTCGCCCGGCGGGGCGATCTCGCCGCCCGCGGCCCGGACCGCGCTCGCCACGAGCTCGATCGGCTTCTTGATCTTGGCGCCGTAGGCGCCCGCCGAGAAGAACTCCGGCGACGAGACGATGGTGGCCACGACCTTGCGGATGTCGCCGTCGGTATCGCGGAAGGTCTGGGCGGCCCGCTCGACGAGGGCGGGCGGCGGCTCGTCACTCACGAAGCGCCGGACGAGCTTGGTCGCGATGAACCGGGCCGTCGCGGGATGCCGCGAAAGAATGTCGATGACGCGGATGCCGTCCTGCTCGCCGCCGAAGGCGGGCAGGACATGGCCGAGCACCTTCTTGGCGCCCTGGTCATGCGCGGCGGTCTGGAACAGGAAGGTGCCCTTCTCGCGCGGCCGCTCGATGGACCAGCCGGTGAAGGCCCGGGCCACCTCGAGCACGTCCTCCTGCGTGTAGCCGCCGTCCACCCCGAGAGTGTGGAGCTCCATGATCTCGCGCGCGTAGTTCTCGTTCAGGCCCATCTTGCGGCCCTTGTTCGGGCCAAAGACCACCACGAGGTCGGGGCGGGTCGACATCCAGTTGTCGAGATAGAAGAGCATGGCGGGGTGACGGGCCGTGGCGAGCAGGAGGTCGCGGAACTTGCCGAGCGCGTAGGGGCGGATGGCCGTGCGCTCGTAGTCGGCCACCATCCACTTCACCGCGCCCTTGCGGACGTCGACGTTGAAGTGGTTGAACCAGAAGTCCGTCATGACCTCCTCGAGCTGTCGCTCCGACATCACGGCGCGCGTGAGCTTGGCGGCCTGCAACTCGGCCGGAATGCGGAAGGGGCGTCTCTCCGGCGGCGCCATCTGCCGCATCTCCTGCTGCGTCATCTCCCCGGACTGGACCTTGGCCAGGAGCTTCGGATCGGGCTCCGGGTAGGCCAGGACGAGCTCGGGCACGCTTCTCGTCAGGGTCGGGAATGCCTGGAGGGCGGCCTCGACGCGCTCGTCCGGGATCCGCGACGGCTCGAGCTGGCGCTCTATCCACTTCGCGAGCCCCATCTGCCGCACGCGCTCCACGTCGCCCGCCCGTGGACCATAGCCGAGCCGGTTCAGCACGTGCACGATCCGTTGCTCTTCGGTGAGGGTGGTCGCGGGGAGCGCGACGCGCACTGCCGGAGGAGGCTCGGGGGGGGCCGCGGGCACCGCCGCTTGCTTGTGCAGAGGCGCGTTCGAGCAGGCGGACCCGGCCAGGACCGCGAGGGCAACGAGGGGCAGCCTGCCGATGCGTGCTCTCATGATGCCTCCTGTCCAGCTAGGACGGCGGGGTGTATCGCTTCGTTTACACCCCTTCAGGCACCCTATCAAAGATAGCCATAGGCCGACCAGCCCCCGTCAGCGGTCAGGATCTCCCCGGTGATGAAGGAAGCAGAGGATGACGCCAAAAACACCGCTACTTCGCCGATTTCCTCGGGCCTGCCGATGCGGCCCATGGGGGTCCGCCGAGCGAGCTTGTCCGGGTCGAGGATGCCCCGGGCCGCGAGGCTCTTGATGAAATCGGTCTCGACATACCCGGGGGCTATCGCATTGACCCGCACTCCGCGCGCGGCCCACTCGATGGCCATCACCCGGGTCATCATGTTGAGCCCGGCCTTGGACACGCAATAGGCCAGGCGCTCGGGGAAGGGCACCGAGCCGTTCATGCTGCTCACGTGGATGATGCATCCATCGCCGGCGGCCAGCATGTCTCCCACGATCTCCTGGGTGAGGACCAGACAGCACGTCAGGTTGAGATCCATCGTGTAGCGGTAGTCGGCCTCGGGCAGGCTCTCCGATGGCGCCACGCGGGGCTGGCCGGCATTGTTCACGAGGATGTCGATCCGACCGCCCAGGGCGGCGCGCGATTCCTTGGCCAGGCGCCTGACCTCGTCCGTGCGGGAGAGATCGGCCGCGATGGCAATGGCGCGCTCGCCCAGCTCGCGGGCCGTGCGCGCGCAATCCTCCGCGCTTCGCGAGTTCACGATCACGCGCGCCCCCTCGCGCGCATACGCGCGCGCGATGCCGAGCCCTATTCCCTTGGTCGAGCCCGTGATCAGGGCAGCCTTGCCTTCAAGTCTCCCCGGCATGAATTCAGAGTCAGCGCTTCACCGTCTGGAGAAATCCCAGGACGGCGCGGTTGAAGGCTTCCCAGCATTCGATGGTGAAGCCATGACCGCCGGAGATCAGCTTGAGCTGCGCCTTGGGAATGAGGCCCGCGAGCACGCGCGAGAAGGCCGGCAGTGTCAGGTTGTCGTCCCGGCCGACGAGCACCAGGGTCGGCACGCGGATCTTCTTGATGTCCTTGAGGCGGGAGCCGTTCCATTCGAGGATGCCCTGCCCCTGGCGTTGAATCGCCTCGGGCTTGGTCGGGAACGGGTACTCGAGCGCGCGCTTGACGGCGGCGTCCACCTGGCCCTGATCGGCGAGAAAGGCGGGCGTGTAGAGCCAGGGCATGAGGAGATAGCGGAAGCGCGACTCGGCAACGAGCTCGCCCCACAAGGCCATCCAGGATCGGACGATGTGCAGGAAGCGGCCATCGCCCTGCGCCCAGGTGCCGCACAGGCCGAGGCTTCGCACTCGCTGGGGGTGGCGGATGGCGAGCTCCACGGCGATGGTGCCGCCCATGGAGTGACCGACGACGTGAGCCCGCGGAATGCCCAGGTGCTCGAGCACGGCCGCGGCATCGTCGGCCATCTGGGAGGTGGGATACACAGGCGCCTCGGGCATGTCCGTCTCCCCCACCCCGCGATTGTCGAAGGTCACGACCTGGTAGTGGGGAGACAGCCCCTTGACCTGGAAGAGCCAGTTGGCCGCGGGGGCGGAGAGCCCGTTGATGAGCAGGATGGGATCGCCCTCCCCGGACGTTTCGTAGTGGAAGCGGATCCCGTTCAGCGTGGCGTAAGGCATACGTGGCAACCCTCTCGATCCGCTCTCCGCTCTGCGGAGGCGGAGCTACGGCCATGGGCGGCGTCAGATGACGACGGTGACCTTGATGGACTCGGGCGAGCGATGCGCGGCAAAGGCCTCCTGGATTCGATCGAGGGGGAAGCGGTGCGTGACGAGCCGGTCCACCTTGACCACGCCCGTGGACAGGAGTCGGACGGCCTCCGGGAACTCTTGCTGGTAGATCATGGACCCGATGATCGTGAGCTCGCGGCGCACGACGCCGAAGAAGCTCACCGTCGACGGCTCGTGAGGGAGCCCGGTGAGGACGAGCCGGCCCCCGGGATGCACGAGCTCGAGCGCCTGCTCGACGGCCGCCCCCGTACCGGCCGTCTCGATCAGCACATCCACCCCCTCGCGGCCAGAAAATCCCCGCGCGACCTCGGGAGCGCGGCCCGAGCTCGTGGTCGTGAACTCGTCGGCGCCCAGCTCACGCGCGAGACGCTCCCGCCGATCGGTGCGTCCGACCGCGAGCACCTTGAGCCCCCTGGACTTCAGCACCTGAATAGCGAGAAGCCCGAGCGCTCCCATCCCGAGCACGGCCGCCGTCTCCCCGCTCCGGGTCTCGCCCCGTCCCACCGCACGGACGACCACGGCCAGCGGCTCGGCCAGCAGGAGCTGATCGTCGCTGATCTCGGCCGGGGCGGGCCAGCAGCAGCGCGCGGGCAGCCGCGCCTGCCCCGCGAAGCCGCCGTCCACGTCGATGCCGATGGCGGTGCGCGAGAGGCAGAGATTCCTGTTGCCTTCGCGACAGAGCGCGCAGTGGCCGCAGGAGTAATTGGGCTCGACGGCGACCTTCTGCCCGGGCCGGATGTTGGTGACGTCGGGGCCGACGGCCACGATCTCGCCGATGAACTCGTGGCCCATGACGCGCGGATAGCCGACGGCACGATCGCCGTTCCAGATCCGATAGTCGGTGCCGCACAGGCCCGAGGCGAACACCCGCACCACGGCCTCGCCGGGACCGGGCGGCGGCAGGGCGCGCGGTTCGACACGCACGTCCCTGGGTCCGTGGAGGACGGCGGCTTGCATGGCGTTCATCCTAGCGGCTGTCCTCAGTCACGGCAAGTTCACGCCCGTCAACCCGCGGTGTGGCCGCCGTCGAGAAATATGGTCTGGCCGGTCATGTAGTCGGAGGCGGGCGAGGCGAGATAGATGACGAGCGGACCGATCTCCTCGACTCTCCCGGTCCGTCTGAGGGGTACGTCCCGGAGCAGTCTCTCGCGCACTTTGGAATCGGCAAACGCCTCGCTGTTCATATCGGTGACGAACCAGCCGGGCGCCACGGCATTGACCTGGATATTGAAGCGCGCCCACTCCACGGCCAGGGCTTTCGTGAGCGCGATGACTCCGCCCTTCGAGGCGGAGTAGGCGGCGTAGCCGGACAGTCCCGCCACTCCGAGGACGGAGGCGAGGTTGATGATCTTGCCCGACTTCTGAGCGATGAGCCGGGCCGCCGCCGCCCGACAGCCATTGAAAACGCCGACGAGGTTGACCTCGATGGTGCGCCGGAACTCCTCGGGCGCCATCTCGGCAAAGGGCCGGACGCCGGCGATGCCCGAGTTGTTGACGAGGATGTCGAGACGTCCGAGGCCCTGGGCCGCGCTTTCCACGAGAGCCTCGACCTGATCATAGGCCGTCACGTCGGTGGGCAGGATCAAGGCCTTCCGGCCGAGCCGCTCGACTCCGCGCGCGGTCTCGGCCAGCTCCGCCTCCGCGCGCGCGGCGAGGGCGACATCAGCGCCCGCCTCGGCGAGGGCGAGGGCCATGGCACGGCCGAGGCCGCGGCTCGCCCCCGTGACAATGGCCGCCTTGCCGTCGAGCCGGAGGGCCTCGAGGGCCATCCTATGCGTACAGGGAATCGAGGGCCGCCCGGTGCTTGTCGCTGATCACCTTCCGCTTGACCTTGAGGGTGGGCGTGAGCGCCCCGTTCTCCACGGTGAAATCTTCCGGGAGGACGAGAAACTTCTTGATCTTGGCGTAGGACTGCAGCTCGGAGTTCTTCTCATCGACCGTGCGCTGCACCCGCTCGAGGATCTTGGGATGCTTGACGAGCACGGCCGGCTCGGCGGCCAGGATGCCCTGGTCGCGCGCGAACTTCGTCAGCTCCTCGGCGTTGAGGGTGATCAGGGCCACGGGATAGGGGCGGCGGTCGCCGTGGACCATGGCCTGGCTGATGAAGGGGTCGGCCTTGAGCAGGTTCTCGATGTTCTGGGGCGCGATGTTCATGCCGCCCGCCGTGACGATGAGGTCCTTCTTGCGGTCCGTGATGAAGAGAAAGCCGTCCTCGTCGAAGCGGCCGATGTCGCCGGTGGCGAACCAGCCGTCGGGCAGAAAGACTTCGCGAGTCGCCTCGGCCTTCTTGAAGTACCCCTTGGCGATATTGCCGCCACGGCCGAGGATCTCGCCGTCCGGCGCGATCTTCACCTCGACGCCGGGCATGGGCTTGCCCACCGAGCCGAACTTGAAGGCGTCTTCGCGATTGTTGGTGAGGACGGGGCACGTCTCCGTGAGGCCGTAGCCCTCGAGGATGAGGATGCCCGCGGCGTGGAAGAACTCGGCGATGTCGCGAGAGAGGGGCGCCCCCCCCGAAACCGCGAAGCGCAGCCGGCCGCCCAGCGCCGCGTGCATCTTCGAGAACACCAGCTTGTGGGCGATGGCGTACTTCACGCCCAGCCCGGCCGGCACGGGTCGCCCGGCCTGCTTGAGGCGCGAGACCTCCTTGCCCACGCCGACGGCCCACCAGAAGATCTTGCGCTTGATGGGCGAGCCTCCGTCGGCCTTGGCGAGGGCGCCTGCGTAGACCTTCTCGAACATGCGCGGGACGCTGCAGATGAAGTGCGGGCGAGTCTCGGGCAGATTCTCGCGCAGCTTGTCGATGCTCTCCGCGAAGGCCGTGCACAGCCCGCGGTGAACGCCGATGAAGGACTCGAGCCGCGCGAAGGAATGCGCCAGGGGCAGGAAGAGAAGGTGCACATCGCCCTCCGCGATGCTGGTGGTGTGGGCCGCCGACTCGAGGGCGGAGATGTGGTTGCCGTGCGTCTGGACCACGCCCTTGGGCGGCCCCGTGGTGCCCGAGGTGTAGACGATGGTGGCGACGTCGTCGGGCGCCGTGTCCGCCACGCGAGCCGCGAGCTCGGCCTTCAGCGCTTCGCTCCGCTCCCGCCCCAGGCGCCGGAGGGCCTCCCAGGTGAAGAGACGCGGCGAGGGCTCCTTGCCCTCATAGCCCTGGATCACCACGATCTGCTCGAGTCCCGGCATGGCCACGTCGACCTCGAGCACCTTCGCGAGCTGGGTCGGGTCCTCGACGATGAGGGTCTTCACGCCCGCGTCATTGACGATGTACTGAATGAGGTCCGGCGGATACGTTGGGTATATCGGGATGGTGACGCAGCCCGCGGTGAAGATCGCGAAGTCGGCCTGCACCCACTCCGCCCGGCTGCCCGAGAGAATGCCCACCGCCTCGCCGCGGCGGCGCCCCAGAGCCACGAGCCCGGCGGAGATTTCCCGCACGATCTCCCCCACCTCGCGCCAGGTCAGCGTCTTCCACGCCCCACCATGCTTGAGCTGCTGGGCTGGCTTGTTTCCGCCCAGCTCGACTCGATTCCAGAACATGCGTGCCAGTGTCTGATCAGCCATGGCGTGTCCCCCTCACGACGGTGTGTGGGCCTCATTCCGGAGGTCTTTACGCAGGATTTTGCCGATCGGGCTCTTGGGCAATGACGGCACGATCCGGACTTCCTTCGGGCTCTTGTACCGGGCGAGCCGGCTCTGACAGAAGGCGATGATCTCCGCCGGCGCGGCCGTCTCTCCGGGCTTGATCACGACGAAGGCCAGGACTTCCTCGCCCATCAAGGGATCGGGCATCCCGACCACGGCGGCCTCGGCCACCTTGGAATGGGCGTAGAGCGCCTCCTCGACGTCGCGGGGATAGATATTGAAGCCGCCACGTATGATGAGGTCCTTCTTGCGCTCGACGATATAGAGAAAGCCGTCGGAGTCGAGGCGCCCCATGTCGCCCGTGTGCAGCCAGCCACCCCGCAGCGTCTCGGCCGTCTCCGCGGGATTCTTGTAGTAGCCGACCATGACATTCGGTCCCTGGACGCACACTTCTCCCACCTCGCCCACCGGCAGCATCCGGTCGGCCTCGTCATGGATGCTCACGCTGACTCCGGGAATGGGCTGGCCGACCGAACCGAGCTTTCGCGCGCCGGAGAGCCGATGAGCCGAGACCACGGGCGCGGCCTCCGTCAGCCCATAGCCCTCGAGGACTCTTCCGCCGAACTTGCGCTCGAAGGGCTCGACGATCTCCGCGGGCAGCGGGGCGGCTCCGGAGCCCCAGACGCGCATGGTCGACGTGTCGAACCGCCCGGCCTCGGGATAGTTCAGGAGGTAGATCAACATGGTGGGCACGGCCGACATGGACACCGCCCGGAACTCCTGGATGGTCGTGAGCACCTCCTCGGGATTGAACCATCGCAGCAACGCCGCGCGCGTGCCGAGGATGTGACCCGCATTCATGACCGTGAGGCCATAGGAGTGTGACAGGGGCAGCACGGCCACCGCCCACTCGGACCGGTCCAGCTCGTAGAGGCTGGCCGCCGCGCGCGCGTTCGACTCGAGGTTTCCGTGCGAGAGCGCGACGCCCTTGGGCACGCCCGTGGTGCCCGAGGTGTAGAGGATGACGGCCATCTCATCGGGCCGGCGGGGCACCGCCTCGAAGCGGTCGGCCTCGTCCGCGATCTCCTCGGCAAAGGAGCGCATCGTCCCCTGCCCGCCGCCGTCCACGAGCAGCACGTGCTGGAGACTCGCCAGCCTCCCCACCTGCTTCTCGACCTTCCAGACCATGTCCGAGGAGGTGATGACGACCTTGGCCTCCGAGTCGGCGAGTATGTGCGTGACCTCCTCCTCGCCGAGCAGGAAGATCACGGGCACGATGACGCCGCCCACGCGCAGGATGCCGCCATAGCTCTGGATGACCTCGGGGCAGTTGGGCAGCATGACCACCACGCGATCGCCGGGCTCCACCCCGAGACGTCGGAGGGCATGGGCCACGCGGCACCCCGCCCGGTGCTGGTCGACATTGGTCAGCCGTCGTCCCGCGAAGGCGAGCGCGTCGTATTCGCCGAAGCGCCTGATGTTCTCGTCGCCGAGGCGGGCCAGGGTCATGGGGTCTTGGGACAGAGCTCGCGGAGCGCCGCCAGGCGTGCCCCGGGCGTCGGATGGGTATCGAGCCAGTGGGACCACATGGGCGCCAGGCGCTCGAGGTCGAGTCGCTCGATGAGGGTCATCACCCTCGTGCAGCCACGCCCGGGGCTTCCCGGCAGCTTGTCCAGCAGCTCCACGGCATAGCGGTCGGCCGCGAGCTCTTCCTGCCGATCATAGGCTCGACGGCGGCCGAGCGCCTGGCCGTCGTCCGACTCGATCGGTGAGCCCTTGGCGGATCCTGTCGCTTCGACCTGTCGCCTCGCCTCGCGGCTTTTGACATGGCCGAGCTGCACGTGGCCAATCTCATGGGCAAGGGCCGTCCGGAGCTCGTCCAGATCGAGGCTTCGCAGAGCCCCCGTGGTCACCACCAGGCCGAACTTGCAGCGAGGGTGCGCGCCCACACCCAGATCGATGACCCGAAGCGTCTCGATGCCCAGCGCCACCGCGCAGCCGTCTTCAGGACCATGCCAGATCCCTGAGGCGGCCAGCAAAGGCGCCAGGGCATCACGGAGCTTGGTCTCCTCCGGGCCGCTGGGACTGCGGAGCTGAGGCTTTCGAGAGGAAGCGCACCCCACGAGCAATAGGCATAACGAGACGAGTACCAGCAATCTCATGAGCCTCTTTCTTTCAACTACTTAGGACGGCCCGATGCGGCCAGAACCGTATACCACGGGAGACATAACGCGACGCGATAAAAGTCTTGACTGCCATAACGCAGAGCGTTATTATCGTCCCGTGGAAGGGCCCCGCCGGGGTCCGATGCTGCGATGGCCGATCACGTGATGCAAGGAGGAGCTTGGTGATGACGACGACGATGCAGGGCAACGAATTGTTCGCTCACATGACGGGCCGGGCCGTGGAGGCCTTCTCGATGGTCGCCGAGGCCAATCAGAAGATCTTGCGCGACCTGGTGGATCTCTCCGCCAGCACCGCCAAGGAAGGCGTGCGGCTCTACGCCGAGCTGCAGTCCTCGGCCGTGGAGGCGCTCAAGGAGGGTCAGGACTATCTCCTGAGCCGCCAGAGCGAGATCCAGGATGCGCCGCGGGACCCCTTCACCTTTTACCAGAAGGGCGTGCTGCAGTCGGTCGAGGGCGCGCAGAAGGCCTTCAAGATCATCGAGTCGAACGCCCAGGCCATGACGCGCTCGGCGGAGCGGCTGCAGGCGACAGCGGAGCAGACGGGCAAGGAGATCCAGGCGACCTTCGCCCAGGTCACCGGCCGGGTGAAGTCGCTCTACTCGCCTCTGGCCTGAACGGCCACGGCAGCACTCGAAAGACGAAAGGCCGGGCTTGAAAGCCCGGCCTTTTTCTTATCCAGCCCTCGAGCTATTTGACTCAGCGCTCGAGCGTCTTGTCTCAGCCCTCGCCTCACGCCGCCCTGGCCCTGCGGCCCCGGCCGACGTTCAGCTCGAACGTCTTGTCTCAGCCCTCGCCTCACGCCGCCCTGGCCCTGCGGCCCCGGCCGACGTTCAGCTCGAACTACTTTTCTCGCCGCTTCTCGAGGCGGTCTTCGAGCGCCCTGAGCTGCTCGCGCAGTGAGGACACTTCCTGGCGCAGGGCCTCGGCATCCTGAGTCGGCTCGGCCTTCTTGTCGGCCTTGGTCTCGGCCGGCGGGGCCGGCAGCCACCCTGACCGCGCGGCCCAGTCGCGAAGGACGCGATCCGCCTCGCGCTGACTCGTCATGACTCCCTCGAGGCTCGACTTCAACGACTTCTGCACGAAGTCCTGCCAGGCCTCGCCGTGCTTGATGAGCTGGTGGAGAAATGCGGTGGGAAGGCCGGCGCGGTGGCTCCGCTCGTTTTCGAGAATGATCTGGGCGAGGGTGACCGAGGTCAGATCCTCACCGGTCGAGACATCCACGACGGAGATCTCCTTGCCGGCGCGGATCAGCTCCTCGAGCTCCTCGAGCGTGACGTAGCGGCTCTCCTGCGTATCGTAGAGCTTGCGGTTCGAGTACCGCTTGATGACATACGACATGCCTGAAGTCTAACACCCCGCGTCAAGCGCCTCAAGGCGCCGTCCCTCCCTCTGCTATACTCACGCTCCGAATCGACCCCCCGCGCAGCCACGAGAGTCAGGAGGCCACGCAATGCAGCTCAAGGGACGCACGGCACTGGTCACAGGCGCCTCCCGCGGCATCGGGCGCGCCATCGCCCTCTCCCTGGCCCAAGAGGGCGCGGACGTCGCCGTCAACTACGTGTCGAGCGAGGGCGCGGCCAAAGAAGTCGTCGAGCGCATCCACGCCATGGGCCGCAAGGCCATGCTCGCCCAGGCCGACGTGGCGGACTATCCCGACACGTACCGGATGGCGCAGGATGTGCTCAAGCAATTCGGACACGTCGACATCCTCATCAACAATGCCGGCATCAACTCCGACAAGACCTTCGTCAAGATGGATCACGCCTCCTGGCGGAAGGTGCTGGCCATCAACCTCGACGGTGTCTTCAACTGCACCAAGGTCTTCATCGATCAGATGCTGCAGCGGGGCTGGGGCCGCGTCGTCAACATCACCTCGGTCATCGGCCAGATCGGCAACTTCGGCCAGGCCAACTACGCCGCCTCCAAGGCGGGAGTGGCGGCCATGACGAAGTCGCTCGCCAAGGAGCTGGCCGCCAAGGGCATCACCATCAACGCGGTGGCCCCGGGCTTCATCGAGACCGAGATGGTGGCGGGCATTCCCGAGAAGGTGCAGCAGAGGCTGCTCGGCCAGATCCCCATGGGCCGCTTCGGCAAGGCGGACGAGGTCTCGCGGGCCTGCGTCTACCTCTGCTCGAGCGACGGGGACTACATCACGGGGGCGGAGCTCTCCATCAACGGCGGCCTGTTCATGTAGGGCAGTTCGAGCTGAGACGGGCCCGCTCTTCGAGCTGAGGTGCAGCGTCGCGAGCCCTACCTGAGGCTCGCGCCCTTCCTGCTGATGAGCGAGATAACATAAAACCCGTTCTCGGTCAGAGCCGGCCGTGGCTCAGGCTCTTGCCTTGGCACAGTGGTGTGGGAGGGGTGGCGCCGCGAGGCGTCCCCCTATCCCGATCAATGACCCGTTGCTGACATCAGCATCGACGCCGATTCACTTCACCTTCCGCAGGACTTCGAGGATCGGACCGCTGACGGACGTGTCGGTCGTTCCGACCGAATAGTTTTGCGAATGGTGGCTGTGGTCCTTGAAGACCATGTAGGTGGGGCAGCGACCGGCATCGCAGAGC